>JBARMF010000249.1:0-20818 GCA_049802315.1 Candidatus Udaeobacter sp. | reverse complement strand
GTTTGGTCCCTCTTGCACCCGCGGCGTTCCCACCAATTCAACATCGCCGGTGGAGGCTGTATAGGTAGCCTTATCGGAGCGACCAACAGCACGGGTCGGAGGGGCGCCATTCGCGGCAGGCCGGTCGCGAATGAGGCCAACATTGCCTTCGGCGACCGCTTTCTCCAAACTCTGGCTTTCTCCCTTTGAAATGAACACTGTCAATTTGTCAGATTGAAGATTGAAACGCGGATCGACTACCTTCACACGGCCGCTAAAGATGCCCATGTTCTTGGTTGAATCAAAAAAAGCCTCATCGGAGTAGATTTCGGTAGTTGTGGGTCCATTGGATTGCTCTCCTGCAGCCCCTGGTCCAAACAGGTTCGTCCCGGATGACTTGTCATCTTTCTTTTTGTCTTTGTTTTTCGCTTTCGCCTTTGCCGGTTTCTCTGTTTTCGTCGGCGAAGGGGAGCCCGCCGGTGCGGCGGCAATCTGCCCGGGCCATCGCGCGGCGATCACGCATACAATAAGCAAAACCAACACCGCTAAGTTTTTCATTCCTTCGGGGCGGGTGTCGCAGTCAGATGGGATTTGTCAGTGATCACCATCTTTATGTTTCCTATCAAATGCCCAGTCTTCGAGTTCGTGTCGAATTGCACCGAATCGCCAGCGATATTAAAATCCGCGCGCTTGATTGTGGTGCGTGCTTTTGAGCTCAATATGCGCGTTTTCAAATCAAACACGGACGTGCTCATGTCGATTCTCAAGTCCGGCTGATCCTCCGGTGTGTAGGTTGTAATTTTGAGCTGTTGAAAGGCGACGTGTTCCTGGTCGGTTCGATGTGCGGTTCCCGCTTCGAATTTTCCCCGCAGATGTCCTTCGGCGTCGAAATCCGGCAATACCAGGCCCTTGGCTTCGTGACCGATCGGCAGTGGAATATTCGTAAGGCTTTGCTCGTCGGAAGAGGAACCGGCCCCCCCCTTCGCGGGAGGTTTTCCTTTGCGACCCTTTGACTGAGCCGACGCATAAGAAAACCCAATCAAAATTGATAGCACTCCAGACAATAACCAGATTGATGATGTCCAGCGTAGGCAGGGGCTCTTCAGCCGAACCGCCCGCTCCCTGGACCTGAGCTTCGCGCCCGGGCGATTTAGATCAATCGCCCCTACCTGAAACCACAACATGAATAGCCTTTAACATGCGCAGGTGCTTCGGCAAATCGTTTAGCCGGACCTGATTCGGCCCATCGGACAAAGCCCGGCTCGGATTTTCATGGACCTCCATAAAGATTCCATCACACCCCGCAGCCATTGCGGCCCTGGCCAGCACCGGGGCTAATTTGCCGTCGCCGGACGTCGAATCCCCCGCCCCGCCAGGCCGCTGCACGGAATGTGTCGCATCGAAAATGACGCGGTACCCTGCGTCACGCATCCAGTAGAGTGAGCGCATGTCGGCGACGAGGTTGTTATACCCAAAGGTGGTGCCGCGCTCGGTGAAACAGAATTGCGCGTTGCCGAAGGCGATCAGTTTTTCCGCGATGTTTCGCACATCCCACGGCGCGAGAAACTGACCTTTTTTAACGTTAATCGCACGACCCGTTTCCGCAGCGGCACGCAGCAGATCCGTTTGCCGACAGAGGAAGGCCGGGATCTGCAACATATCGATCTTCTCCCCGGCAATCTCCGCTTCAGCCGTGGAATGGACATCGGTTGTCACCGCAATCTTCAGTTCGCGCCCGATGTCCGCAAGAATATCGCAACCTTCGCGCACGCCGATTCCGCGAAACGATCGGACAGACGTACGGTTCGCTTTGTCATAGGAGGCTTTGAAAATGAAATCAACTTCTTCAGAAGCGCACGCCTCAGCAATCTTCTTTGCCATGCGCCGGATAAATTTCTCCGACTCAATGACGCACGGGCCGAGAATGAAGACGGGGCGCTTACCGCCAATCGACACTTTCCCGACACGCAATGGTTTTGTTTTGGTCATGAATGTCTAAAGAGTCGCTTCCTGGTTTCCTGCTTTCCGGCTTAATCCTGTTTTCGCGATATCAAAAACGGCGAACGGCGCGTACAGCACGAGGAAAAATAACAGTGCCACTCCGTGCATTTGCAGGATATACAGCGGCCACGAATCGGAGAGAAAACTCAAAATCGAAAATGCCTCAGGTTTATGCAGGAGAAATCCATAGTTAAAACTGGTTAGTTTATCAACGGCCAGCGTGACCACGAAATAGAACTCCGTCCACAACCATACGCGCACAAGAGAGATTGGGTATGGCCGGTACCCGCGCGTCAGCATCAGGAAAACCACGCCGACAATGATGCCGCAGTGTGAGGTGAAAAAACTGATGAATCGCCAGTCTGGAAAGCCATAAGGCAGGTTCGGCGTAAGGACGGCCTGCAGCGTGCCGCCAATCCCCCAGAAATACGCAACCTCGAACCAGCGCTGGTTTCCTGTCCACATTGCCACAATCACAACGACAATGCCCCAGTCGCACATTTGCATCGGCAACATCTGCCGCCAATCCACCAGGCCCCGGCTGCGGATGAAAATCAGATAAGCCAGGTAGTTCAAGATCAGTATCGCTGACAATGCAGCGATGATCACCCGCTCGATCCGCTGCGATCGTGTGCGCCGTACCAGTGCAGCAAGCGCAAACGGCAGTACGATGGTGACAAAAATCACCGTCAGATGCGGCAAACCGTACGGTTGAAATTCCGGCGCGTCACTCATTGCAGGATCGTAAATCGATTTACTTTCACCGGTCATCCCGAACGAAGCGAAGCGGAGTCGAAGGATCCCGTGGAGTCATTCTTAGGTTTTGCCGCGGGATTCCTCGACTTCGCTCGGAATGACAGGCCGGGCCTTTAGCGGATGATCCAGAGATTACACGGAATCACGTCGCTAACCCAAGCAATATTGCTCGGCAGTCGCTGGACTTTCCCGGAACTCTTTAATAGCGGCACAACAAGCAAATCGGCCTCCACCGAGCGCACAAAATCGGATGCAGCGAGGCCTGTAGCGCCCCTGATGAAGCGCGTCTCAATTGGAACTTCAGTCGCGCCGGCTGATAAAACGAACTCTTCAAGCGGGTCTTCGTCTGTATGGTTCGGCTTATCCGTTTCAGCGCCGGTGGCTTCGCTGGCGATCGAAGCTCTGGCTTCATCAAACGCAGTGACGATTCCAATGACGTACAGTCGCTCGCAGGCTTCTGCTTCCGCCAGCATCAGCGTCGTTTTCAATGCCGCCAATCCTTGCTGTGAGTGGTCCGCAACGAACACGATTCTGCGCAGGGGTTTTGGCTTTTTCTCCGGATGCGTAAATAGCATCACTGAACAGTTCGCCTCTCGCACCAGGCGACGTGCGACATTTCCCAGAAACGGATGTAACACGACCTCCTTCTCCAGCGCACCGGCCACGAGCACATCGATATTTTCTCTCGCAAGTACCGCCAGGATCGCTTCGGCGGGATCACCCTCTTCATAATGAATCGGCGAATCAACTGGAAGTTCTAGTTCAGCCAGCACGTCACTAAATTTCCTCGGAATTTCCTGATTTCGCGTGCCTACGTAGATCAGATGAAGTTCGGCCCCAAAGCGATCGCTGATCCGTTTCGCTTCAGCAAGAACATGCTTGAACCGAGGTGAAAATGTCGTCGCTACAGCAATGGTCTTGTAAGGCGATGAATCGCGCATCGAAGTTAATCGCAATGTGATGTTTCATTCGCTTTAAGCAACCGCTGCAAACGTAACGAACGGCTTCACCGTATTGAACCGGTCAGTCGCCATTCGGCTTTTCATTTACCCATTCCTCTGCGAATTTTCGCAAATGCGACGGGCAATTTACCCCGGCAGTTTTGATCCGGTGACCAACGGCCACCTGGATGTGATTGAGCGCGCGCGAAAACTATTCGACGAGGTCGTGGTGGCAGTCGCGCATAATGACGAGAAGCAACCACTTTTCTCCCTCGAGCAACGCTTGGATTTACTGCGAGAGACTGCCGGCCGAATCGAGAACGTCCGGATCGCTAAATTTAGCGGGTTACTGGTCGAGTTCGCCCGTGCTCAGAACGCGGGGGCAGTGATTCGAGGTTTACGTGCGGTGTCCGATTTTGAATTTGAATTTCAAATGGCGTTAATGAATCGAAATCTGAATGCCGCGGTAGAAACGATATTCCTAATGCCGAAGGAGGAATATACTTATCTCAGCTCGCGTATCGTAAAGGAAATCGCCAGACTCGGCGGGGATGTCGCAAACCTTGTTCCGGGTTGTGTGGTGAAAGCGCTGAGTGGGAAATTTAGCCAATGAAATTTGGAGGGTTAGCTCATGAAAGTACACCTGAAACAAATCCCATCCCAAGGTTTGCATCTCAGCGGGGAAGACGATTGTCCGATCCAAGAGCTGGCACCGGAGGAAATTCAGTGCGCCGGCCCTCTGCATTACGACATCGACGTCGGGGTTGCTGACGGCGGACTGTGGGCTAACGGCTCGTTGTCTCAACCGGTTGAACTGCGTTGCGTATCTTGTCTGGAAAAGTTTGTGCACGAGATTCGAGTGCCCGCATTCGCCGTGCACACGGAATTAAACGGGCCGGAGACGGTCGATCTGACGCCTTTCGTGCGCGAGGACCTGTTGTTGAACTTACCGGCACATCCGCATTGCGACAGAGACGGTGATCGGGTTTGTACTGCCAGACAGCTGACAACCGAAGAACAGAATGCGAACCGGAAACCTGATTGGAGCGCGTTGGATAAACTGAAGCTCGAAAGCTGAAGCGTTGAACCGTCGAACCGGCCCCGATTTAACGCTTTAGCGGTTTAACGAATTACGCAGGCGCCGGTTGTAATTTTGACGATTGATGCTTTGGTAAGCGCCTGTCATGGGAGTCCCAAAACGCAAAACATCAAAGATGCGATTGCGCACGCGGAAAGCGGCAAACCGTTGGCACGCGTCGCAGCTCAACAAATGTCCGCAGTGCGGAAGCAGCCTGCCATCGCACATCGCCTGCCCATCTTGCGGCTATTACCGTGGCCGACAGGTCTTGACGTTGGAAGGAAAGTAACGGTAGCCGTCGCCCTGTGGACGACGTAAACTCCAGCCACCCTTCGCGCAGCGAAGCGGCTACAAATTTCGCTTTGCAATCAATCGGTTTACCTCGCAAAGTTTCACACCGATGAAGATCGCCCTCGACGCGATGGGCGGTGATTTTGGCCCGCCTAACCTTGTTGCCGGCGCCGTTATGGCGCTGCACGATTACAAACAGATTAGAAAGCTCTATCTGGTCGGAGACTCGGCCAAGATCGAAAACGAGTTGCGCAAACACCAGTGCAACGATTCGCGGATCGACATCGTGCATTCCACTCAGGTCGTCGACATGAGTGACCGCGCCTGGACCGCTGTTCGGCGAAAGAAGGATTCTTCAATCAGCCGCGCTGTCGATCTGATAAAGCGCGGTGATGCGGACGCAGTTGTGAGCGCCGGACACACAGGCGCGGCTGTTGCCGCGAGCACCATCAAACTTCGCACATTGCCAGGAATCGATCGGCCCGGTATCGCGGCCGTGCTTCCGACCGAGACGAATGTCTTCGTTTTGATCGACGCTGGCGCGAATATAGATGCGCGCCCGGAACACCTTCTTCAATACGCATTCATGGGCTCGGTCTATTCACGGCATGTTCTCCATTACAAGAATCCGACCGTTGGTCTGGTCTCGCTTGGCGACGAGGACGTTAAAGGCACCGAACTGACCAAGGAAGTATTCAAGATGTTGAAACCAAGTTCGCTCAACTTCGTTGGCAACATAGAAGGCCGGCATCTCTTTGAAAATCCGGTTGAAGTTGTCGTGTGCGACGGATTCGTTGGCAACGTTATCTTAAAAACGTGCGAATCGATCGCGGTGGCGATGTTTCAATGGCTCAAGCACGAGCTCATGCGTACACGGATGCGAAAAGTTGGCGCATTCCTCGCGAAGAATGCTATTGGAACGATTAAGGACAAAACGAATTATGAAGAGTACGGCGGCAGTCCTCTTCTCGGGGTAAACGGCATTTGCATCATTGCGCACGGCGCAAGCACGCCGCTGGCGGTCAAGAACGCACTCCGAGTCGCCGGCGAGTCCATTGAACAGCAAGTGAACCCGCATATCGTCGAGGAGATTCGCCGGTATCATGAAACGACAGCCCCGCTCGAACCCGCGCTCTCATAAGACGCTGCGGACAGTTTCAATCGTCGGCACGGGAAGTTACGTGCCCGAGAAGGTTCTGACTAACGAGGATCTCTCGCGAATGGTGGACACCAGCGACGAGTGGATCACCACTCGCACCGGCATCAAAGAACGCCGCATGGCCGCGAAGGACGAAAATACGAGTGACATGGCGGCGAAAGCAGCGCTGAACGCCATTGAGCAGGCCAAGATTTCGCCAAAGGAAATCGATCTCATTCTTGTGGCGACGGCCACGCCGGACATGCTTTTCCCGGCCACAGCCTGCTTCGTTCAGAAAAAGATCGGAGCGACGAACGCTGCCTGTCTCGACATTGCCGCTGCGTGCGCGGGTTTTATTTTCGGATTGGAAATCGCGCAGCAGTTCATCACGTCGCACACATACGACACTGTTCTCGTGATCGGCGCGGACAAGTTGACCTCAATCACTAACTGGACCGATCGCAATACGTGCGTGCTGTTTGGCGACGGCGCTGGCGCCGCTGTTTTGCGCCATCGAGGCAGTCCTCATGGCATAATCAGCACCCACATCGGAAGCGACGGGCGGTACACCAACATCTTGTTCATGCCGGGCGGCGGATCGCGTTGCCCGATTACGCGTGAAAACGTGGACATGAACCTGGTTACCATCCACATGACCGGCAAGGAAGTATACAAACAGGCTGTCATCGCGATGTTGAACGCGGCCAAAAAAGCACTCGACCTGGCGGGGCTTTCCATCGAGGACATCGCCTGCGTCATTCCGCATCAGGCAAACTTACGAATCATGGAGGCGATCGCCGATCGGCTCGGCATTTCGCGGGACAAAATGTTCGTAAACCTCGATCGATACGGCAATACCTCTGCTGCCGCTGTAGCGATTGCGCTCGATGAAGCGAACCGCACCGGGCGAATCAAACGCGGCGATTACGTCCTAATGGTCGTGTTTGGCGGCGGCCTCACCTGGGCTAGCACCGTTATTGAGTGGTGAAGCGGTCAGTCGCTTTAATCCGGAATCTCGGCCTCAACAAGTTTCGCAAGAAGCGCGAGCGATTCCTGCCAGCCGAGGTAGCATGCTTCGGCGGGAATAATAGCGGGCACACCTTCCTGCATGATGTTCAAGTCAGTTCCGCAGGAAACCTTCGTTAACGTAATCATCGTCTGCATTTCGCCAGGCAGATTCGGATCGTCGAATTTGTCGGTGTAGCCAATCCGTTCGTACGGAGTCAATTCAACGTACGTCCCGCCGAAGGAATGACTTTTGCCCGTCGTGAAATTTGTGAACGACATTTTGTAACTGCCGCCGACTTTGGCGTCCATCTGGTGCACCTTCCCGGTGAATCCGTTCGGCGGAAGCCATTTGGTCATTGCATCGGGATCGAGAAATGCCTTGTAAATTTTTTCCGGCGTTGCTCTAAGCACGCGATGAAGTCGAATGGTATTTGCTGTCATAATCTTTCCATTTCGTTTATTTGGCGTTCGTATCTGGCTCAATAATTCCAAACACGTTGCCGGCCGGATCTGCCGCATAAGCGAGCCAGCCAACCTTTGGGATGGCCATCTTCGGCACGCAAATCTTTCCACCGCGCTGCTCGAGTTTCTTCATCGTTTGATCGAGAGACTTGACCGCTACGGTGTTTAACGTGCCTGGACTTTGACCTTCTCGGGGCCGGGTCATCCCGCCGTTGATTCCCGGTTCTTTGTCGTCGCCAGTCGTAACCAACCAATACTCGATCGGGCCGCCTTCGAATTTGTTGAACTTCCAGCCGAACACGTCTTGGTAAAACGGCTGCACCCCTTGTGGGTCGTCGGTGTAAATTTCAAAGTGAGTAACACGATTCATTTCTTTGCTCCTTTTGTTTTACCTGGGCTTCAATTTTCGTCCTGACGCTCTGCCCCCAGTCGGAAGGTAAGCGTTTAGATGCTTTTTCGGAAGAGGGATAACAACCGCGTCGACGTAATGAGCCCTGAGAGATTCTGCGGCTGGCTCGCGTTATACGTTCGCGAACTGCGCCTCATGTTTAAGTTCGCTGGCCAGCGGACATTCGCCCGCCACCGGCCTCACTTCCACTTGTACGCCGTATGGTAATCCGGGACATTCCCTTGCGATCGCGACTGCGTCGTCGAAGCTGGCAACGTCGAGCAGAAAATAGCCGCCGATCGCTTCCTTCGATTCCGCAAACGGGCCGTCCGAGACAACGCGATTTTTCCCCGAAACGATTTTGCTTTCGCGCTCAAGCGGATTGCCCGCGAGGGCCTTGCCGTCATCTGTCAGTCGCTTGAACCAGACCATCCACTGATCTGTTACTTTTTGTTTTTCCTCGGGCGAGAGGCTCTTGGTCCAATCGTTTCCCCGAAACAGCAGCATGTATCCATTCTGATTTTGTGTGTTCATATTCTGTAGTTGGTTGTTGAGAGTTAACTGTTGTTAGGTTTAAACGTTTACAAGCTGTTCTTCTCGCGCCAATTCACGAGCGCGAATGTCTAGTGGACATTCTTCAGCCAGCGGCCGGACTTCGATTGAACCGCCATAAGCCAGGCCTGGGCTGCTTTGCGCAATGGCAATGGCTTCTTCGATTGTCTCTACGTCCAACGTCAGATATCCGCCAATGGCTTCTTTGGATTCAGCGAAAGGTCCGTCCATAACAAACCGTCCGTTTTTGCCAGAAACGGTGACGCCTGTGCGTTCCAACGCACGGCCAGGTTTGGCTTTGCCCTGTGCAGTCAATCTTTCGAACCAGGCTTTGTTCTGGTTGATGAGTTTTTGGAGCTCTTCTTGTGAGAGCGTCTTGTACCATTCGCTGCTTCGGTACAACAACATGTATCCATTCTGATTTTGTGTGTTCATATTATTTTTTCGTTGAGAGTTGATTTGTTGATTTTTTATCGGTTCAAAACTACGACGGACGAGCGACCCAGATTGGGACAAATTATTTTGTCAGGCTGCCGTCGGATCGGTCTCCCAAAGTCCAAACGGGTTACCCTCGGGATCCTGACACACAGCAAAATAACCCATCTGCGGCACCGCCGTTTTGGCCATGCAGATTTTTCCACCGAGTTTCGAAATTTTATCCGCGAACTTATCCACGGAATTCACGCTCACGTAGTTGACGACCGGCTCTTGCGGATCTTTTCGCCTCTTTAGCGCGCCGTCCGGACTATCGTCTGCGCCGCCGGTATCGATGTGCCAGTAATCGCCGTTACCGGGAAATGGATTGATTTTCCAGCCAAACAGATTGCTGTAAAACGCCTTGGCGCGTTCTGGATTGTCGGCCGGGATTTCAAACCAGGTGATGCTTGCATCTTGTTTCTTCTCTGAGTTGCTCATGTTTTGCCTTTCTTTTGCTGCGATATTTGCGTCCGTCAGAGATACGACGAACGAGTAATCCAGGTCAGGACATTGTAACAAAAAAGTTCGGAAACTTCCGCCGGCACTATGGGCATCATCAGGCCAACGACCTCAACCACTTCTAGCCGAGGGCAACGCTCTCGGTTCATGGTTCAGCAACATTTTTCGCCCTGTAAGGGCAAGCCAAAGCGTGTCACCGTCGATTGCCTATGCCGCAATCATTACATGTATTGAGCGTTCACATCATTTTTTCCACCAAAGGGCGTAAGCCATGGCTAACGCCAACTATTCGGAAAAGAGTTTGGGCCTACCAATCACGCATCCTCCAAAACTTGGAATGCAATTCCATCACAATCGGCGGTATGGCGGATCACGTTCACGTACTATGCAATCTCACGAAGAAATTTCCGACAGCGAAGGTATTGGAAATTCTCAAGAAGGATTCGTCCAAATTCATCAAGACGTTGGGCGTGCCCGATTTTCACTGGCAAGATGGCTACGGGCTTTTCAGTGTAAGCCCATCGCACTTCGAAGCGGTAAAGAAATACATTCTAGACCAAGAAGAGCATCACAAAGAGGAGACGTTCCAGCATGAATATCTGCGGATCCTGAAAAAATACCGCGCACCGTACGATGAACGTTATCTGTGGGACTGAATCTTTTGGGATGCCCTTTCAGGGCGAATTCCGATCAATAACGACGATCCGAGGGCGGTGCCCTCGGCTAGAATGGTTCAGGCCGTTGGCCTCGCTTCAACGCGTCCGCGGCGGCGCGCTCAGTTACAATGGCTCGGGCCATTGACCTCGGTTCAAACGCGCAAATAGTAGGCGTTTTCAACGCGCCGTTGATCGCCTGAAGGGCGATTTCCATCGTAGCCAAGGGCAGCGCCCTTGGATGCGAGTCGCACAACAAATTTCGCCCTGTTGGGGCAATCCAGGTCATCCACTGCCTGCCGTTCCAGCGCGGAAATCATTCCGCGCAGTTTTGCAGCCGCTTCGAAAGGAAAGCTCGCTCCGATTTCGTTTCCGCCAGTTCAAATGCTTTGCGGAACTGTTCGGCCGCGGCTTCACGATTGTTCAATCGCGTCTCAAGCTCGCCGATCACCGAATAGAACAAGTAATAGGAAGATAATTTTTCGCGGTCTCTTATTGAGCGTACTGCTGTCAATCCCGCTTTCGGTCCGTGAACATTTGCAACTGCCACGGCGCGATTGAGCGCAACGACTGGCGAATCATCGAATTCCATTACTCGATCGTAGAGCGAGAGAATCCTCGCCCAATCGGTCGATTGATAATCGACTGCAGTCGCGTGACACGCGGCGATCCCCGCTTGAAGATGATATTCGCTGATCTGGCCACCCGTAGCCGATTCGTGCAGGCGCAACATGCCACGTGCAATCATAGCCTGATCCCAGCGGGTACGGTCTTGTTCTTCAAGTCGAAGCAGGTTGCCTTGATCATCTTGACGCGCTGGAACGCGGGCTGCATTCAGCAACATTAACGCCAGCAACGCATGCGTCCTCGGCTGATTTCCAGCGCGATGTTGTGCCAGTAGTTCCGTAAGACGGATCGCTTCGTAACACAGTTCTTCCCGAACCAGTTCGTCGCCACCGGACGCTTTGTAGCCCTCGTTGAACAGCAGGTAAAGCGATTGGAGCACGCTCTCCAGTCGCCGCGCCAACTCATCGCCGACGGGGATCTCAAACGGGACGTGCGCCTCCTGGATCTTTTGTTTTGCGCGCGTCACTCGTTTGGCAATGGCCGATTCTGTGGTTAAGAAAGCCCGACTAATTTCCGTGACGCTGAAGCCGCAGAGCGTTTTCAACGCCAGCGCCACCTGCGCCTCCAAAGGGATGACCGGATGACAGCAGACAAACATCATCCGTAGCCGATCGTCTGCGATTTCGTTTTCTAAAAGACTCACCGCTGTCGGTGAGGAAGATGCGCGGGCCTCGATAAGACGCGCGATTTCCGCTTCCTTCCCGCGAAAAACTTTTTCTCGCCGGATCACGTCGAGTGCGAGATTACGCGACGCGCGCATAATCCACGCGGAAGGATTCTCGGGGATGCCGCGATATGGCCACGTTTGCAATGCGCGCCCCAGCGCCTCCTGGACGACATCTTCGGCCAGATTCAAATGTTCAATCCCGAAAATCCGGGTCAGTGTCGCCACCATTTTTGCCGACTCACGGCGAAAAAGATGTTCGACCAATTGAGAGACGCCTTCCGGTTTTTGCATAGAAGCCATCCGTAATGTCATTCTGAGCGAAGCGAAGAATCCCGGATCAATTGTGGACCCATTTGCCAAATGAGAATAGACCAGAGATGTTTCGCTTCGCTCAACCTGACAATGCGATTTTGAGATGAGTTCTGAGAGCATCAATACTGAGTTGTGCGGCGTGCGTGCGACAGTCGCAAAGGCAACACGCAATTGTCTGCGATGGATTTAACTAAATACGACCGGTGTTTTTCGCTCGCGCGATATTCCCGTGGAATTTATGAATGTTTTCCCGATGGCTGAGAAGCAAGAGATCGTCCAGCCGGAGCAGTTGCATTTTAAGGACGATGGCGTCTATCCGGGCAGCATTCTGCCTGTGCTATTGTATCGGGCAGCAATCACGGCGGACGCGCAGGATCGCGCTTCCGTTTTCGAGCGCGGATTCGCTCAGAATGATTGGCGCAATTCCTGGCGCAACGGCGTCTATTCCTTTGCTCATTATCACAGCACCGCGCATGAAGCGCTCGGTGTCTATAGTGGCTCCGCAAGACTGCGACTCGGCGGCGAGCACGGCCAGACCGTCGAGGTCCGCTCCGGCGACGTCATTCTCATTCCGGCGGGTGTCGCGCATCACAACATCGGAGCGAGTCCGGACTTCAGTGTTGTGGGAGCTTATCCGGACGGACGCCAATGGGATTTGCTTCGCGGTTTGCCTGGCGAACGCCCAAAATCCGACCAGACCATCGCAGCGCTGCCAATTCCCGATTACGATCCGATCTACGGCGTTGACGGTCCATTGCGGCAGATCTGGAAAGTGCGCTGAGCGCCAACGGCGCAACGTTCAACAATAGCCTGGGACAACGTCCCAGGATTCATCGTGCGAAATAAATCCGAGCGCTGAAGGCGCGCTTCACGTGAGGCGAATTTATTCCTGCGCAGGGTGAAGCGCGCTTACAGCGCTTTTTGCGGCCAATTTCAAATTCCTGGGGCGATGCCCCAGGCTTCATATGAGCAGCGCCTTTGGCGCTCAAGATGGGATCCGCTGAAAAATCGCGCGGGCTCAGAAGCCGCGTAACATTTGAGCATGAAATCAACTCGGACATCTCTCGTCACAAAATTTCGTGTACTGCACGAGTCAGGATGCTTCGTGCTTCCGAATCCGTGGGACATCGGCACCGCGATTTATCTCGAACGCCTTGGGTTCAAAGCACTCGCCACCACGTCGGCAGGATTCGCTTTTTCGCGCAGCAAACCTGATGGCGGCGTTCCCCGTGACGAGATGCTTGCGCACATCCGCGAGATTGTGAACGTAACCACATTACCGGTAAACGCGGATTTCCACGCCGGCTACGCAGATGAGCCTGAAGATGTCGCGGTGAACGTGCGACTCTGCGTCGAGACTGGCGTTGCCGGATTATCCATCGAAGACAGCACTGGGCGCAGCGATTGTCCGCTGTATGAGAAGAAGCTCGCAATCGAACGGATTCGAGCGGCGCGCTCGGCGATCGATGCGTCTAAAAGTGGCGTGTGGTTAACCGGCCGTTGCGAAGCGTGGCTGGTCGGTGATTCCGACCCGCTGCGCACTGCACTCGAGCGACTCACCACCTACGCTGAAGCCGGCGCCGATTGTCTCTACGCGCCAGGGGTCAGTGACCCGGATGAAATCGCGCAGATCGTAAGTGCCGTCGCGCCGAAACCGGTCAACGTCCTCGTCTCTGGATTCAATCATCAGCTTACGTTGTCTGGACTCGCCGATCTTGGCGTGCGACGCGTCTCTGTCGGTTCGGGTCTCGCGCTAGCAGCCTGGGGCGCTTTTCTCCGGGCGGCAAAAGACATCAAGGCAAACGGCACATTCACTCTCTTGGCTGATAACGCGCCTTCAGCCGAGTTGAATGACCTATTTCGGCAGACATAGCTCGCTCCGGTTCTTCCATGATTTGAACGCGCGATGCCTGTGCCATGTCAGTATGTGGCCGAAAGACCAGTTGCAATTTGAAATCCGCCATATTGATTTTCTTTAAGGCTGTTTAATTTTCGAGCCTTTCCGTCCATGAAACGAATTTTGATCATCGGTTACGCTGCTTTGATGTTCGCGCCTTTTGTGCGCGCCCAGGAAGAAACACCGGCGCCGCCTCGCGTTGAACCGCAGGTTCCCGCCGAACGTCCGGGCATGTCACGATCGACTCCTCCCAGCCCCGCGGTTGTCCCGGTGCCGGTGCCTATGGCCCCGCCAAAACCAAACGGGCCGGTCCAGAAAAGCCTTGTCCGGATCACAGCCACGTCGGTGGATCCCGATTACAAGGCCCCGTGGAATGCGGGCACGCTCCAGCGCGGCGTCGGCGCAGGATTTGTAATCAGCGGCAATCGTATCATTACAAATGCGCACGTCGTGGCGAACAGCCGCTATATCACGGTGGAGCGCGACGGCGATCCGAACAAATATCCCGCGCAAGTGCAATTCATCGCCAACGATTGCGATCTGGCGGTGGTCACCGTGGCCGCGAAAGATTTTTTCAAAAACATGGTCCCGCTAAAACTTGGCGGCATCCCGGCGCTGGAATCGACCGTGTCGGCATATGGTTATCCGATCGGCGGAGAACGGATGTCCGTCACGACCGGGATCGTGTCGCGAGTTGATTTCCAATTGTACACGCATTCATCAGTTGACCAGCATTTGGCAATCCAGATCAGCGCTCAGATCAATCCGGGCAACAGCGGCGGGCCGGTTATGCAGGACGGCAAAGTCGTTGGCGTCGCATTTCAAGGTTATAGCGGCGACGTCGCTCAGGGCGTCGCCTACATGATTCCCACTCCGGTGATCAACCGGTTTTTGAAAGACATCAGCAACGGCCAATACGACGAGTACCCCGATCTGGCGATCACTTATGCGAAACTGCAAAATCCAGCGCAACGAAAATATCTCGGGTTAACAGATGACGATCGCGGCGTGCTAGTGGGTTCGGTGGTGGCGGCGGGTCCGTCAGACGGTATTCTAAAGAGCGGAGACGTGCTTCTTTCAATTGAAGGCCATCCGATCGCGAGCGACGCGAACGTCGAGTTGGATGGCGAACGCGCCCAATTCGAGGAAGTCGTGGAGCGCAAGTTCAAGGGCGACTCAGTGAAGCTCGACATCCTGCGGGACAAACAGCCGATGACGGTCAGCATCAAGTTGTTCAAGCCATGGCCATATTCGATTCAGGGTCACAGTTACGATGTGCGACCGCGTTATGTGCTTTACGGCGGACTGCTGTTCCAACCGCTAAACCTGGACATGCTCGAAGCGTATCGTACATCGGACCTGCGTCTTCGGCATTTCTTCGAATACTTTGTGCTCGAGCAAATTTATTTGGCTCATCCTGATGTCATTGTGCTCAGCAACATTTTGCCGGACCCGATCAACAGTTATCTCACGCCTTACAGGGGCGGGATTGTGGATGAAGTAAACGGCAAAAAAATTCGCACGCTCAATGAACTGTCGGAAGCTTTCGCACAGGCGCCGGATCGGTTGGTGATCCGGATGATTGGCGACGGACCTCCGCTGGTGCTCGACCGCAAGCAAGTGGAAGCCGCGCGCGAACGCATCAAGACGCGTTACAACGTTTTGAAAGAGCAAAATCTCGAGGACAAGCCGGCGTCGCGTATCGCAGCCGCAGAGGATAAAAAGTAACATGCGAAGACAATCTTTCATTACTTTCGGCATTGTTCTCGTCGCACTCAGCGGCGCGCTGGCAAAGAAGGAACCGGCCATTCCGACCACGGCTACCAAGCCGAAACAGGTCGCACTCGTTCGAGTGAACGTAACCGGCCAGGGATATGATTATTTTCGGCCGTGGCAAAAGAAAGCGCCGTTTTCCAAGCGCGCACTCGGCGCGGTTTTGCCTAACGGTCGCGTCCTTGTCACTGCCGATCTGGTAACAAACCAAAATTACGTCGAGCTCGAGCGCGCGGAGTCCGGCGAAAAAACGGCAGCGAACATCCGTGTGATCGATTACGAAGCGAATCTGGCGCTGCTCGAACCCGCTGAGAAAAGTTTCCTCGACGGGATCACGCCGCTCGAAATTACATCGGACACAGTCGTTGGCGACCGTCTCTCGGCCTGGCAATTGGAACCGACAGGCGCGTTGCTGGCGACCGAAGGTCTGGTGACGACGGTGCAAATGATGCCCTACCCGATCGATGTTGGGAATTTCCTCACGTACCGCGTCAGCATTCCCATGCAGTATCGTGAGAACAGCTACACAGTTCCGCTGGTCAAGAATAACAAGCTCGCAGGATTGCTGCTGCGTTACGATTCGCGCTCACAACTGCTCGATGTTATCCCGGCGCCGGTCATCACGCATTTCTTAAAGGAAGCCGAAGGTCAGAATTATCGTGGTTTCCCTTCGGTCGGCGTCTCATTTTTCCCGACGCGGGATCCCGCGCTGCGCGAGTTCGCGAATGAAAAAGGCAAGCACGGCGTTTACATTACCAATGTCGAGGCGGGCACCCCTGCAAATAAGGCAGGAATGAAGGAGGGCGATATCGTGACTGCGGTAGGAAATCACGACATCGATGAGAACGGCAACTACGTGGATCCCCTTTACGGCAAGATCGAGTTCACAAATCTGCTGACAGCGCACGCGTATGCCGGTGATGTCGTTCCTTTCCAGGTTCAGCGTGATGGCAAACCGATGCAGTTGAACGTGACTCTGGAACATCGCGATGCGAAGGATTATGTCAGTCCACCGTATTCTCTCGATCAAGCGCCACGCTACTACGTCCTTGGCGGCTTGATTTTTCAGGAACTATCCCGCCAGTATCTCAAAGAATGGGGACCAAACTGGCAACGCGAAGCGCCGCAGCGCCTGGTTTACATGGACCATTTCCAATCCGAACTTTTTCCGGAGAAAAATCGCCGCGTCGTGATTCTCAGTCAGGTGCTTCCTGCGAACAGCACAATCGGCTACGACGATCTCGCATACCTGACGGTGAAAAAGGTCAATGGTAAGGACATCAAATCGCTGGATGACCTTGCCGAAGCTGTGAAGAAACCAGTCGAAGAAGGCTTCATTAAAATCGAGACCGAAGAAGATCCCAAGCAGATCGAGCTCGACGCGTCACAAGTCGCAGCTGAAGCCCCTGCGCTTCAGGAAAACTACGGCATTTCCTCACTGCAAAGATTGCAGTGAGCAGTGGAGGGCTTCTTTCTGTAGCGGCGGTCTACGACCGCCGAAGGTTCGAGCTCAGAGAGCGCAACTACTGCTCGTTGACCGGTGTGCATATGCCAACTGATGCAGGGCTGAACATCAACCTCTGAAAAACCTCCTGGAGGACTGTATCACGAACTCGTATAGCGGTCGGCGCGCAAAGGTCCGGTCTGGGGAGCGCACGCGCCCTCGCGTGCTGGCGATGACGTCCTCGTCATCGCGGACTTTTCTTCTCCCAGCGACGCGGACCCGTTGCCCTGGAAGTTCGTTGCGGCGAGGGTGCCGCAACCGGCGCGCGAGGGCGCGTGCGCTCCCCGGAAACAGCGTTCGCGTTACGAGACATTCAAGTGATGCAGCCCACTAGAGGCTGCAACGTCGAACACACGATGGGCGTTACCACGCTTCGGTTTGCGCTCGTTGCTCGATCTGTTCGAGACTGGGATCAGTGTTGCTGATCCAATTCCGCGCCTGATTGATTTCCGTTGGATTCACTGGAATGGCGCGCGGAATTTCTTCGCCTCTCGTCACCAGTTCGCCTTCATATTTCACCGGCTTGGCGCGCTTGATGGGAAACTTCCAATGACGCCCGAATTTGTAGAGAGCGTAATACATTGTCTTGGCTTCGGTCGCGCCAACCCCGCTGCAACGCATGGCGTAATAGAACATCCGGTCACAATCCTTCCATGGACGATTGTGCTCGTCGTACGCGACGTCGTGCAGCACCGAAGCGTTCCGGTATTTGCCTTCAAACGGCCCGCCCATGATCGACCAAAGATACCGCGGAAGGGATGCACCATCGACGACCGAACCAATCGGCGCGGCCCAAACTGCCCCATGCGGATCAGTGTAGCGCAACTCAGTTAAGAGCGTCATCGTGCGCCCGTCTGGATTCCACTTCGTCACCGGCTCGCCGTCGTAATGCCCCCATTTGGTTGCCCCCGGAATCGTTTGATCGATACCAGGCTGGGCATCCGCGCGATTGTTTGAAGCACACCCGGCGAAAACGCTCGCGAACAGAGGAATGAACGCGAACAATTGAATTCCATTTAGGTTTCCCATGAACGGGAACGTTCATCGCTCAACGTTAAGGATTCAACTGTCGGGTTGATCTGTCTGATACACGCTCCTCACACAATTCCGACTTTCTCGATTACCTTTTTTGTGGCGTGACGCGGCACTTGAAATCGTTGAGTTTTGCCTCCGATGGAAGCTGAGTCATTGCCAATGATCGAGGTTGATGGCGCTCGAATCGTTTACCGTCGAGTCGGGAAGGGCAGGCCGCTTGTGATGTTGAACGGCTTCGGTGCAACAAGTGCAGACTGGGATCCATCTTTCATTGATCGACTCGCGTCGTCGAACGAACTCATCCTGCTGAACAATCGAGGTATTGGCGGCTCGACAGATGATCGACAGCCATTCGACATTGCGAAGCTCGCTACTGACGCCGCGCATGTTATCGAAAGGCTCGGTATTGAGCGCGCCAGTGTGCTGGGCTGGTCAATGGGCGGATTCATTGCGCAGGCGTTCGCGTTGAATTACCCGGATCGCGTTGACAAACTCGTGTTGTTGTCGACGGACTCGGGAGGAATTGAAGCCGATCTCGCGTCACCTGACGTGTGGTCCGAACTCGTTGATAAGTCCGGCACGCCTGGCGAGCAGGCGCGGCGTTTGTTGTTCCTGCTTTTTCCAAACGACGTCGCCGAATCCTTCTATCGCCGATTCGGCGACATCGTGGCAGCGGCGCGAGCGCAATTACCGCTTGAACTCTGGAACCGTCAGGCAGCGGCGATGGACGCATGGCATCAAAAAGGCGTCGCGAGCCAGTTACGAGAGATACGTGTGCCGGTATTGATTGCTACCGGAACGGAGGACATCGTGATTCCTGCTTCAAACGCCCTGAAACTCGTAAACGCAATTCCAGGCGCCTGGCTTGCTCAATTCCCTCACGGCGGCCACGCGTTCATCGCGCAGTATCCACGAGCACTCGCCGATCTAATCAACAGTTTTCTCGCGGTCAGCCCGGCTCACAACGCCGAGTAAAACGAGATGCTAATTGGTGGCACAATTGGGGCCACGCGCCGCCTTCACGAACGCCGACACCTTCTGCAAATCTTTTGTGTGGCTGCCGTCGCTCTTATCGGTTTTTGTCTTCGAATCGACGCCTGCTGGACGCGCGACGCCAATAGCCTTCTGGACATTCTCTGGCCCTAGTCCGCCGGCGATGATCGCCGGGATTCGCACGCTTTCGATAATCCGCCGATCGAGTTCCCAGCTATGTGTCACGCCCAAGGCTCCGATCTGGCGATCGCCGGATTCGTAGCTATCGAGAAGAAGCCAATCGGCGATCCCATCGTACGAACGCGCGAGGGCAATGCTGCTTTCATCCGCTACCGGAATACTCCGCATCAGCGAGACTGTCGGAAACTCTGCTTTTAGTGTTCGCAACTGCGCTGGTGAGAGATGCTGTGGCGCTGCCCCAAGATGCAGAATGTCTGGCAGGAGCGCGGCGGTGAGCCGCGCAATGAGATCCACATCGTGAGAAAGCGACAACGCGGATGCTTTTGATCCTGCGGGGATCGCCGCAAAAATTTCGCGCGCCTTTTCGATTGTCTGCTCGCGAGGAAACGAGCCCTCGCCCACCAGAACGCCGATGTGATCGACGCCCATTGCGCCGAGTGCATCAGCCTGTACGGGGGTCGAAACTTCGTAGATTTGGATAATCACGCCGCGAGCTGAGAATTGCGGCCAAATTATCTAGCTAGCACGCGTCAAGCACGAGAATTTTCGTGCATACCACCAGACCGTTAGCTCCGAAGATTAGCCCGGCGTTTCGAGCTCGTGGTCGCCGCCACTGAATGCGGCTCAACAAATTCGCCAGTGCTCAGCGCGTCCACGCTTTCCAGCGTTTGCGGATTGGCTTCGCGTACTGTTCTACGTCCATTTTTTTCCACTGTTTGACGCCGTTTCGCATGACATCTTCCGATTTTTCGCGGGCCGATTTGAATAGCGGCCAGAGAAATGGCAGCGAAAGAACGCTCCAGTTGAATTTGCCAAACGGAGACTCCACCACGATTTCGCGTTTGCGTTCGCTGGGAGCGGCGTAGCGGATGGCCAGGCCAATGGCGATTCCAAGGCCGAGCGCACCGAGAATGGTCGGCACAGGATTTTCGCGCATGAAATCTTCGGTACGCTCTAGCGCCAGGCTCGCCTTGTCTTTCGTTTGGTCCCAGGTCTGGCTGATTTGTGTGGAAACTTCTTCTTTTGCTCGACGAAACTGCTCACGCCCAGTTGGGCCAATGTCTTCTTTCCGTGGCTGAAATTGCTCCGCCGGAAGCGGTTCGTCCCTCATAAAATCATTTTCGTTCGGATTCATACAAAATTGTATCGTATGTCGAGGCGCGATTGCGTTTCTTTGTATGCAATCCTGTCATTCTGAGCGGAGCGAAGAATCTCTGATCACAGGGTCCAGGAGCACATGAGGATACAATCTGAGATGTTTCGCTTCGCTCAACATGACAATAAAGCCGCCATGCAGAGCATCTTTCAAAGCCCGAATTCTCGGTACTAAACAGTGCCGCTAGAGCAAGCGCTGGTACGCGTCGTAAATGTCTTCGCCCCAAACAACGAAAATCACCTTCTGAAGCTCATCGCTCACCGCGAGAAATTCGCGCGTCGTTTTGAATGCAATCTGCGCGGCTTCCTTAATCGGATACCCGTAAGCGCCGCAACTGATCGCCGGAAACGCCAGTGCTTTGATTTCATTTTCCACCGCAAGCTGCAGCGAATTTCGGTAGCAATTTGTCAGTGTTCGCGCCTCATCATGTTTTCCGCCGCGCCATATCGGACCGACTGCGTGAATGACAAAGCGAGCTGGCAAGCGATATC
>JBARMF010000248.1:0-1531 GCA_049802315.1 Candidatus Udaeobacter sp. | reverse complement strand
GCAAAATCGCCCGACTCAAAAGCGCGCGTTAAATGGTAGCGTAGTCCGCAGCACAAATGTACGAGAATCGAAAACAGCCTCTTCTCAGCACGGCTAAATTTGTTAAGCGTGTTGCGCGACACTGGCTGGCGGGATTTGGAGTTTTGGCTTTTGGACTTGGCGGCGGCATTCTCGGCTATCATTACATTGCCGGCTTGAGCTGGATCGATTCACTGTTAAATGCGTCAATGATCCTTGGAGGAATGGGTCCCGTCGATCCGGTGCGGACGAATGGCGCGAAAATCTTTGCGTCGTGTTACGCGCTGTTTTCAGGGCTAGCATTTATCGGCATAGTGTCGGTAATGCTCGTGCCATTTGTTCATCGCCTGCTACATCGCGTTCATGCGGAGGAGCGCGGACAATGAAATTTCCTGAAGCTTTTCGCCAGTAGTTCTGATTCTCTGATTCGTTCGGTATGAAAAAGTTTTTGTTACATTCGTTTATCGCAGGGGCCGCTCTGGCCGGAATGGCTGGTTGCGCGCAGATAAAAAAGCCGCCGGCACAGGCGAAGGCGGCGCCGGTTGGTGTGCGTTTCGATCAGGTCGGCTCGGTCAAGCTATATCCTGGCGAACCGTGCACGCCGCAGATCATGTTCGATTTTCACGGCTCCGGCTCGACAGTCTGGCTCGGTGCGTCGAAATACGAAACGAAAATACTCACCGAGGCAGCAAAGAGTAACCGGCGAGTCCATATTTCTGGAAAATGGCGACGTAGCGGACAATCGAACTGCAGCTACGTTGAAGTCACGAGCGCAGAGGTAACGAGATGAAATCAAACGAAATTGAGGAAATACAAGGAAGCTTCGGCCCCGTTGCACTTCGCGCGTTAGCCGTAGGAGCGCAGTCAATCGGCGCGATTGCAGTCGGCGCTATTGCGCTCAGCGCGGTCGCGATTGGATTCATCGCGATTGGCCGGTTGGTGATCGGCCGCGCGAAAATCAAGCGGCTGGAAATTGGCGAGCTAAGAGTGACCCGCTTGCACGTGACCGATTCAATCGTCACGCCGCGGACCGATAGGTAGGGACGGCGCGCTGCGCCGTCCGGACATCGCAGCGCGATGTCCCTACCATTAATATCGGTAATGCTCTGACTTGAACGGCCCTTCGACAGGTACGCCGAGATATTCGGCTTGCTTCTCTGAGAGCTTCGTGAGTTTGACGCCAATTTTCTCCAGGTGCAGGCGCGCGACTTCTTCATCGAGTTTTTTCGGCAAAACGTAAACGCCGACTTTATAGGTTTCGCGGTTTTTCCACAGATCCAATTGTGCGAGGACCTGATTGGAAAATGAATTGGACATGACGAAGCTTGGGTGACCTGTGGCGCAACCGAGGTTTACGAGGCGCCCTTCGGCGAGCATGAAAATTTCGCGACCATTCGGGAACGTGTACTTATCCACCTGCGGTTTGATGTTCGTTTTCTTCACGCCTTTGGCTTCGTTGAGAGCGTCGACTTGAATCTCGTTGTCGAAATGGCCGATGTTCGCGACGATGGCC
>JBARMF010000247.1:0-6599 GCA_049802315.1 Candidatus Udaeobacter sp. | reverse complement strand
CCCGTCTTGTTGCTGAAGAAAACGCTCCCAGTCGTATTCGTCCCACATGCGTTCAGGCTCGCCCCAGTTGCCGGCCATGCAGAACTAAACGCGAGCTTCTCTTTCCGCGCAAAACTTTTTCGTGGCGGCTCGTTGACATCAACCATCGAGTTCCGTTGTTTGCATCGGGCTCTGTGATTGGTAAATTCCGCCTCGTGAACAAAGGTGCTACGTGGTTTGGGATGCTTGCTTTGGTAATGACGTGGCTGCTTTCCGCTTGTGCCTCGTCACGCCAGGAAGGTGTCGTAACAGAATTCGCGCCAACCGAAGCACCCTTGGATTCTACCGCGGCTCATTTCTCACGTCCGTCATATGCTCCCGGCAGCGAGGGAACGACCTCTGCCCACTCTGGTGGCTTCTGAGCTCGGGCGTCCATCACTGAGACGATAGCGATGGTCTGCGAACGCTACCCCGTGAGGCTGGTTGCATCAGATAGGCCGCGCACCTAGGTTTCGATCGGTGATTAAACAAGTCGCAACGACAAGCGTTCTGGTTTTGCTGATTGCGTTTTTGCTCGCGGCCTGCACGTCACCAACCGGTGAAACATTCTCCGAGCCGTCGTCCTCGGCATCTGGCGCAGCTGTCCCCGGAGAAAAAATGTCCGATGATCAACGTTACGCTCCGGGACCGATGGGATCCGGCAACGTGAAGTGGTGATAGCGACGTTGAAGCGGAGGAAGAATCGCGGCTTGATCCGCTTTAACCCTTCAACGCTTCGACGGAATCTACGTTCACGAAGTGCACCAGCGCTTCATGGACACCGGCGCCATGGTTCTTCTGTGCGATGTAACCCCCGGCGTTGCTCACTGCATTTTGCACTTCCGGAATAGCATTGGCCGGACAGGACGGCATCGCTGCAAATGTTCCGTCCAGCATCGACACATCATTGTGGTGATCGCCCGCAGCGAAAATGTTTTCGCGCGCGACATCCAGTAAACGTGCCAGCTCAGCCAGCGTCGCGCCTTTGTGGTAATCAGCGTGACAGAAACGCAGGTAAACCCCGTTGCGTTGGTAATCCAGCTTGGGATGACCCGCACGGGCCTGCCGGATGAAATCGGTAATGCGATCCAGCTCTTCCTCGCTTTCTGCGGCGAGTCCTTCAAGGCCTTCGGAGTTGTAGAGCAGACGCGCTTTCGTTTGATTCGTGACGAAATCGACGAATTCAGTCAGCACGGAACCAGCAGACGTAAACAAGTCCGCATGATCACGCGCGCATCGCTGGTTCCAATCGCCGAACGCTTCCCATTTCTCGCCGTTTTGCGCCGGACGAAAAACGTCGCGTTCGGTCGTAAGAATGAAATCCGGGCGAATTGGTAGCGCGAACTCGGCGAGACCTTTCTCGAGCAGATCAACCGAGCGCCCGGTATTTATCGCCCAGATCGCGCCAGCGTTCTGCAACTCGCGAATCAACTCCATGCATTGCGAGTTGAACACTGGTTCGGTCGCACGCGAAACAAGCGTCCCGTCAAAGTCGATACTGAGCAGCCGAATTGGTGAACGCATGCGAAACCAATTTAAGAATTGATTTCCGAGAAGCAATGCGTCGATTGTTTCAGAAGCGTAAAATCGAATGAAATCGGCTTACGAACTCGCAATGGAACGGCTTCAAAAGACGGCGCCATCGCTCTCGCTCACCGAGGAACAAAAGAAAGCACTCGCTGAAATCGATTCGAAATATCGCGCGAAGATTGCCGAGAAAGAACTCTTCCTGAGAGATCAGATTCGCAAAGCACAGACCCAGGGCAAGGCCGACGATATTGATTCTCTTGAGAAGCAACTCGCCTCCGATGTCCGCCGGCTACAGGAAGAGTGTGACGCAGCGAAAGAAAAACTGCGCGGCAGCTTCGCGAAATCCGGGTAGCGCACGCGTCTCGCGTCCTGGCGAGCGCGTCGTCGCGATCGCGGACTTCCCCGCTGATTTCATCACGCGTTACGGGAACGAGCTCAACGAAAAGCCTGTTTCGGCGCGACGCCAAAACCAGCACGCGTGACGCGTGCGCTACCCGGACGCGGTCGGCTCAGCCTGTTCGACAGACGCAGCACATTGACCGCGCTTCGGTAAATCAGGATCGAGGAAGCCGAGCATGTGCGCGCGCTTGATGGTGCGCACGCCTTCCTGTTTCTGCAGATGCTCGATGCTGCGGCGGAATTTTTCCATCTTAGTCCAGTGAACCTTTGGACGGAAATGATGTTCGGCGTGGTAGCCGTTATAGAAAAATAACCAATTATAAATTTTTCCGTAACTGCTCACGCCCCACGCAATCGGCTTGTCTGGATTCGCGCCGTAGTGTCGGTAGTAGCCATTCAAGTAACTAAAACAATGGCCGAGATACCAAAACGGCAGGAAATACAGGATGAATCGCCAGTTGATGAAGTGAATCGGATTCGTTGGTACGATGATCGCCATCACAAAAAGTGTTGTGGCGAACGCCGCCAACTCAATGTTGCCCCAGACATCATCTCTATTTTTCCGTTTCCGCAGGTCCTTGCGGATCGTGCCGACGTCATCGCGGAAAAAACTTAGGAAAACATAGCTCCACGGATTTTCGGCCTCGCCGTCATGCCCGTGTCGATAGATCGACAACCAATCGATCGTGTCACCTTCTTCATCCTGCCGGTCGGAGTTCCCCTTGTGATGCTGCATATGTACGGCGTGGTACATCGTCTGTGAGAAGCAGCAGGCGATCGATTGCGTGATGCCAAACAGTCGATTGAGAAGTTGTGAGCGGAAAAAGGGATTATGAATGAAGTTGTGCCCCACCCCGTTGATGTTCGCATTCACCATCAGTGAATAAACGAACCCGAGAATCAGCATCGTCCACAGCGGGCTGTGCGGAAATAAAAAGTATATCCCTAGCAGATACCCGAGATGAAAAAGCCCCGCCGCGGCTGGAACAGTATCCCAGCGTGTGTGCGCGAAGAGCTTGGAATTCGTGGTCGGGCGTTCTATTCGGATCGCGTCGGCAGCCATGGTCCTATGGGGTTTGGCAGACCAGATACCTTGACGGATAAGCGGCTTTTGGCAAGACACGGGCGGCAACCCACCCGTTCGACGAAGGCCTGTTTTTGTAACCCCGCCGTCAAATCCAGTTTGCTAATTTTGACCGTGTCCGCCTATTGTAGCGGTTTGCGATGTTCGCGCTTCAACCTGAATTAAAAGTCTTCACCGGATCCGCAAACCGCGAATTGGCAGAGCGAATTTGCAAGTACATCGGCGCGCCGCTGGGACAGGCGACAATCAGCTCCTTTCCGGATGGCGAGACATACGTCAGAATCGAGGAGAACATTCGCGGTCACGACATCTTCATCGTTCAGCCGACTTCGCCGCCGACCAATCAGCATTTAATGGAGTTGCTGATCATGGTGGACGCGGCGCGGCGCGCAAGCGCGGACCGGATCACGGCTGTCATTCCATTTTTTGGGTACGCGCGCCAGGACCGCAAAGATCAGCCACGCGTGCCGATCACGGCGAAGCTCGTCGCGAATTTGCTGCACGCCGCGGGCGTGAATCGCGTGCTCACGATGGATCTGCATGCTCAACAGGTTCAGGGCTTTTTCGATATCCCGGTGGATCACCTGTATTCGGCGCCTGTGTTGATCAAGTATTTGCGCAAAAGAATGACTGGCAAAACAACTGTCGTTTCTCCCGATCTCGGCGGGCTGAAAATGGCTTCGGCTTATGCAGAAGCGCTCGGCGCCAATCTGGCGATTGTGGCGAAAGAGCGCAAAAGCGCCACCGAGACTGAAGCGCTTTACCTGATCGGCGAGGTGGAAAACCACGATGTGCTGCTGGTTGATGATCTCACTGAAACGGCGGGCACACTTACCTCGGCGGCTGCGATAGTGAAAAAGCACGGCGCGCGTAATATTTACGCTGGTGTGGCGCACGCGGTCCTCGTGGATGTGGCCCTTCCGCGGTTGCAAAAATCAGAAATTACGGAATTAGTAACGACCAACAGCACGCCGGTGCGCACCGTGGAAGGGTTTAAGGTCACGGTGCTCTGTGTCTCCGAGCTTCTCGGAGAAGGCATCAAACGGATCCACAACGACGAATCGGTGTCGTCGCTGTTCAACATCGAGAACGAAAAAAATGGCAAAACAAGTTAAGCTTAAAGCAGAACTACGTCCGGATGTGGGACGCTCCGCTGTACGGAAACTCAGAGCGCGTGGATTCATCCCGGCTGTCATCTACGGAGGCAACGACAAACCGCAGCCGCTACAAGTCTCCGCACGAGACATCAACGCGATGATGAGCCAGGCCTCAGGAGAAAACGTCCTGGTCGAGCTCGAAATTGGCGACGACCGACAAAGCCGCACGGCGCTTGTGCAGGAAGTACAACATTCTCCTGTCCGTGGAGAAATTCGTCACGTCGATTTTCACGCCATCTCCATGGACCAGATGATTCAAGCTGAAGTGCCGCTTGAACCAGTGGGCACGTCCGTTGGCGTTAAGACTTTTGGCGGGTTGCTTGAGCAGAGCTTGCGCGCATTAGCGATTGAATGTCTGCCGGGCGATTTGCCGGATCGGATCACGGTGGACGTTTCGCACCTGAATATCGGCGATGCCATTCATGTCCGCGACATTCAACTTCCACAGGGTGTAACGCCAAAGGTGCAGGTCGATCTAACGGCCTTCTCCGTCGTGGCGCCTGTCGTGGAGGAACAACCAGTTGCAGCGGAGGCTGAGGCTGCCGCCGGACCGGAAGTGATTACCGAGAAAAAAGAGGAGGGCGAAGCTGCTGCTCCTGCTCCGGCTGGGAAAGAAAAAGCTCCAAAAGAGAAAGAGAAGAAGTAACTGTCGTCCTCCCGAGCGGAGCGCAGCGAAGTCGAGGGGCCCCGAAGCCAAACTTCAAGGTAATTCCTCGGGATTCTTCCACTTCGTTTCACTGCGCTTCACTCCGCCCAGAATGACGGCAGCACGATACCAGTGGAAGAAACAGATCCACCAATCCGGCTCATCGCCGGCCTCGGAAATCCCGGCTCGGAGTACGCGGCAACGCGACATAACATCGGGTTTATGGTCGTCGACCAGCTGGCGGCGCAGTTTGGTTCGGCATGGGAAAAATCGGTCCCGCACGCGCGGGAGGATGCGCTCTCGGCGAAGTGCGGAGCTGTGCTTCTGGTCAAGCCTTTGAGCTTTATGAATCGCAGCGGGTATTCACTGTTAGCCGTTGCGCAGTTTTATAAAATCAAGCCGCAGGAAATCCTCGTCGTCCTTGACGATTTTTCCTTGTTGCTAGGCCGTCTTCGACTGCGCGCCCGGGGCGGACCGGGCGGTCATAACGGCCTTGAGTCGGTCATAGTCCAATTTGGAACAGAAGAAATTCCACGTTTACGCATCGGGATTGGGGCCGCGCCACGTGAGGGATCAGCCGATTACGTACTGAGTCGCTTCTTCGATGAGGAGAAGCCAATCGTGCGATCCACCATCGATCGCGCAGTGGAAGCGTTGAAATGCGCGATTGACAACGGTCTCGTTTCAGCCATGAACACGTTTAACAAATCCGAAGAAATATGAATCGTCGTTACGAAGCCCTCCTGGTGCTAAACACCCAGGCCAAAGATGAAAACGTAAAAGAAATGATCGAACGCCTGGAATCCGAGTTTGAGAAGGAAGGCGCCAAGGTCGAACAGGTCCAAAAGATGGACAAGCGTCACTTTTCCTACACGGCCGGGTCGCTGGATTCCGGTTATTACGTGAACTTTATCCTGAACACTGATCCTGGCTCGATCGTACGCCTGCGGACCAAATTCAAACTGGATCCTGACGTTTACCGCCAGCATTACCAGCGGCTCGAGGAGAACAAGGAGAAAGCGCCAAAAAAAGTGGCAAAATCGAAATGATTTTGCTATAAGCGCGACATGGCGAACCTCAACAAAGTTCTTTTGCTCGGAAATGTCACACGTGATCCTGAAGTGCGTTATACGCCCAAAGGTAGCGCTGTCTGTGATCTTGGCGTCGCGGTAAATCGGTCTTACACGACTGACAGCGGAGAAAAGCGCGAGGAAGTCACGTTTGTCGATGTCACGCTCTGGGGACGAACAGCGGAGGTCGCCAGCGAGTACCTGAAAAAAGGCAGACCGGTTTTCATCGAAGGGCGGCTGCAAATGGACACGTGGGACGACAAGCAAACTGGACAGAAGCGAACACGCCTGCGTGTAGTGGCCGAGAACATGCAACTGCTAGGAGCCAGACCCCCTGGCGGAGCTGAAGCGCCCGGGGAAAGCCGACAAACTAGCGTACCGCCTAAAAAATCGGCGTCTTCCGAACCGGACGAAGACGAGATTCCGTTTTAGTGTAACGCGAGCCTCCGGCTTGCCCTGTCGGACCGATCTCAAGCGAGGACGCTCGCGCCACTTTTCTTATGAACGCGACCGAAGCCTGCATCGCGCTCAACATGCTGCCGACCGTTGGGCCAGTGCGATTGCGCAGGTTACTGGAGGTTTTTCAAGAACCGCAACAGATTCTCGCGGCTAAACGTAGCGACCTTCGCAAGGTGGAAGGAATCGGAAATGAGGTCGCCGATCAAATTTCAAATTGGGAATCGACGATTGATCTT
>JBARMF010000246.1:0-4798 GCA_049802315.1 Candidatus Udaeobacter sp. | reverse complement strand
CGTTTCAGGTTTTGCGCTTTGGCCGCAGCGCGCGTTGCCTCGACGATGCTGATCAGTGGAATCGGCGACTTCGGCGCAACCTCATCGAACACAATGTGAGGCGTGTTTGCGGAGATTATTCCGAAGTCTGCGCCCGCCCGCGCGAGTTTGTCGATGCCTTCGAGTAAGTAATTGGCCATGCCGCTCAGGTCGTTTGCGTCGAGGAAGTCGAGTCCTTTCCTCAGGTCAACGCTAACGATGACAAATTCCGGATAATGCCCGTCGCCGACGCGTTCGCGAAAGAGTGCGATTATCCTTTGGTAATAGTCCAGTGTGCTTTCCGGTCCAAGACCGCCGATGATCCCAAGCGTTTTCATTTGTTAACCACGAATGGACACGAATAAACACGAATGAAAAGAATCGACTGACCATGCCTGCTGACTAAAGAACCGGCGCGCACGGAGTGACGCGCCCTACCTGTTTGTAGCATCGCGTGGTGTTGAAAGCAGCGCGATAGGGTTGCCTTACCAGAAATCAGTTTTGGCCGCCGCACTTTTCCTATGATGTTCCACTGTGCCGCGATTCCTGTTATTTTGTCTCGAACCAACGCGGTAAACATTCATGGATCCGTACGCAAAACCAAAAGAGCGAAACATCGGCGCGCGCCGGCCCAAGATCCGGCACGTGTCGCAGATTGTGGAACCGCGAACACGGCGCGAACGTCAGGCGGAAAAGCAACGCGTAGCCGCCGCGCGTCGCGCGATCAAAAAGGCTGCGCGGCGACATCTGAAGGAGCAATTGCTGAAAGAACTGATAGATGTGGAGTAACACAGTGGTAGGGCGGGCAGTCCTCTGCACGCCGCGTTCCTGGCAATTCATACAACGGCGCGCACAGGAGTGACGCGCCCTACCGCGCGGCCGCGCGCCGGAGATCATTTCACCTTTCGCATTCTGTGCATCGCAATAGAATCAGTGCGGTGAAACCGATCAATTTTTTCTTCGTCGCTTTGGTTATGTTCTCGGTTGCCATAGGCAGCGCATTTGCGCAGGCGCCGTCACAACGTAACCCGAACGTTTCAAACAAGGCGTTGATCACAAAATCAACCCCAAGCATTAATACCGACGTCTTCAACAATCAGAGTGTGAGCGTGGCAACTGCAACGTTGCACAAGCTCGCAGACGGCTACTACGCGTGGCGAAATGAGAATTATCCCGTCCGGAGCAGTGAGGCCGGACTTCACACGTGGGACGATCGGCTCACCGATTACTCGCCAGCTAAAATCGCGGAACGCGCGCAGCATGTTCGCTCGCTTTTGGACAAGGTGCGTGCGATGAAGACCGATAACTGGCCGAAAAACGAGCGCATCGATTGGGTTCTTTTCCGCGCGCAGTTGGAGAACGTCGCATTCGGCGATCGCATCCTGAAGTTCGAGTTCACAAATCCGCAGGTTTACACGGGCGAATGCACCAACGCCATCTTCTCCCTGCTAAAGAAGGAATACGACACGCCGCGGAAACGCGCGCTCGCAGCCACTGCGCGTCTCAAGCAGATGCCGCCGCTGTTGAAGCAGAGCCTGAGCAATTTGCAAGACCCGGTGAAACTTTACGCGCAGCTCGCGATTCAGTCCGCCCGCTCGATTGATCCGCTTTTAAACAACAGCTTGATGGCGCTCGACGTTAATCTGTCGCCTAACGAGCATGAGGAATTAGTGAAAGCGCGCGATGCAGCGCTAGCAGCTTTACACAGCTATGCCGACGAGTTGGAGAAGCGCCTGCCGGAAATGCTGGATTTCGCGCCGATGGGTGAAGCGAATTACGACTATTATCTGAAACACGTTTTGCTTCTGCCGCTAAGCGCGATTGAGGTGGAGACGATCGGGCGAGCCGAGCTGGCGCGTTACCGCGCGCTGGAGGCGCTGCTTCCAGATCCAAAACTGGCGGATCCCGATCCAAAACGCGCCGAACACATCCCGCCCGATCAGGAATCGTTTCTGAAAGCGTACGAAAGCCGCGAGGCGGAAATCATCAAATTCCTGAAGGAGCACAATCTCGTTACGTTACCCGATTATCTTGGCCCGTTTAAGATTCGACAGTTACCGGAGGCGTTTAAGCCAACCAGTCCGGGAGGTTTCATGAATCCTCCCGGTGTGTACGACAAAGATTCAACAGGTTTCTATTTTATCCCCACTTACAACCCGGATTCGAAGAATTTTTATATTCGCGCTGCAATTGAAGATCCGCGGCCGATCCTTGGACACGAAGGCATTCCCGGACATTTTCTCCAGCTCTCCATCGCAAATCACGTGAGCGATGAAATCCGTCGCCAGCATGACGATAGCGTTTTCGAAGAAGGCTGGGCGCTTTATGGCGAGGAGATGCTCTCCCGCACCGGGCTTTACCCGAACAACTCACCGGCGCAAGGACAAATCCTGCGTCTCTCTCGGTATCGAGCCGCGCGCATCGGCGTCGATGTAAATCTGCACACCGGCCGATGGACTTTTGAAGAAGCAGTAAAGTACTTCATGAACGCTGGTGGATTGGATCGCGAAGCAGCAGAAGGCGAAGCAGCCGGCGCGGCATCGAGTCCGACGCAAAAAATCAGCTACATCATAGGCAAATGGCAGATCATGAATCTGCTCGGCCGTTATAAAGATCGCGCCGGCGAGAATTTCCGGCTCGGCCAATTCCACGATGACCTGATCAAAAATGGCAGTCTCCCGGTTTCGGTGGTCGAATGGATCCTGCTCGACGATCCCACTTCAGTGCAGCAGACAATGAAGTAAATTTAAGTGGCCTGTGTCACATTTTCGTGGCCTCTCACACAACAGAGCTGCTGGAAGGCAAACGGCATTCAAAGTTCTCAGTACGGCAGAAGAGCACAGGCGATTTAAACAACTACCGAGTCGCGGTCCTTGAGTCTTGACATGTGCGGCCGAATCGGCGCAAGATCGGCGACTTAAAGGACCGCCATATGAATTCGACGCTTGTGTCTCGAAATGTTTTCCTCTGTGTCGCCGCGATCTTTATCGCGAGTTGCGGAACCGCTACGTTCACGAAAAGCGGAAGCGACGCTACTATCGAGAGCCTCCGCAGTTTTCACCTCGCGTTCATCGACGAGTTTGCCGTACCCGGGAAGAAATTTAATGCCACGGCATTCAACGCCAAAGTGAACGAAGGCAACGCAAAATTTCAGCAGGCCATCGCCGATGAGAAATTCACGGCGCGTCGTCCGGTGCTTGTCGATCTTAAAGCGCAGTTCGACGCTGATGCTGCACATTTAAAAAGCAAAGCCAGCCACGGCAAAGTCACGCCGGCGCTGGCCAGCGAAATGAAAAAAGACGTTAACAAAATCTACGATCATGCCCTCGGGCGGTAAGAAAAAGCACAAAAAGCCTTCGCGGAAAAAATCCGAGCTCGATTCCGCGCTCGATCAGGTCGGCGACGAATCGGCTGCGGCGGCGATACAAGAATTTCAGGACCTGCTCGGGGAGGCAAAGGGCGACACCAGTGAGTTGGTCCGGCAGAATGCAGAGGAACTCGAACGGCGTCTCGTCCTTTTGAAAAACCATGAGATCGACAAGGACGATTTCGATTACTTCGTCGAAAATCAGAAACGCGATTTACGAGCGTACGTCGATGCCCAACCGGCGCAATCACAGGAGCACGCCGAAAAAGTAACGTTAAAGGTTCTGGAAATAGCTGTAACGAAAGTGGCGCCGATCTTGATCGCGATGATCTAGTCGACCATTTGCGCGAAGCGCTTTAGGAGTGCGAGGCGTTTCGCATCGCTTTCGAAATTGATCGACAATCCTCCGAAAAGCGGCGCGAGGAGGCGCACGCACTCCAAAAGCTCCGCGAAATGAAGTGATACTCTTAGCGCGCGCTCTTCATGAGCTCCCGCAAGCGATCGTGCGGAAGCGCTTCCACATGGTGATTGTCGCGGCCGGTCATCGATTGGTTGTCCACCAGTGCATTGACTACCGCTTCCTCGGTGGCCTGGACCACGCCTGTGAAAAGCGGATCCATCAAATCGTTCGGAATTGTTTGAACGGTGTGCGTCACTTGATCAGGATTCGTTACGTTTGGATTCGCAGTTGAAAAGGCGATAAACAAGTCCCCGGAACCGTTTCCGGAAACTGTTCCCGTTCGCGCAAGGCCAAGGGACACGCGTCTTGCCAGCCGTTTTAATTGGTTAGGCAACAGTGGTGCATCGGTCGCCACGACGGCGATACACGAGCCGCTCTCTTGCTTGTAAACTTCACCGGGAATCTCTTTACCCACCGGCACGCCCGCGATCACTAGCTGCGACCGCCGGCCAAAGTTCGCCTGCAGAAACACGCCCACCACAAAGGTTCGCGGTGGAGCAGCTTTCGAAGTGCGAATTTCAACCTGGCGTGAGGCCGTCCCGTTTCCGCCTTTGAATTCGTAGCAGATCATCCCCGTTCCGCCGCCGACGCTCCCCTCTTCGATTGCGCCGCCATGCGCAGTGTCGAGCGCACGAAACACGTGTTCCGGCTTCACATGAAAACCATTGATGTCATTGAGCCAGCCATCCCAGGTTTCGGCGACAACCGGCAAACTCCACCAGTAGCCGGTCGTGTCGGCCGCGCCGTGTTTGATTCGCCAGGCAATGACAGCGTCACGCGCCACGCCGACGCTGTGCGTGTTGGTAATCACAATCGGTCCTTCCAGGAATCCGCTTTCGTCTACCCACGCGGTGCCCGTCATTTCGCCGTTGCCATTCAAGCTGAAATAGCCGGCGTAAACCGGGTCGTTGAGAGACTCATGTCCACGCGGAATGATTGCAGTAACGCCGGTG
>JBARMF010000245.1:0-5150 GCA_049802315.1 Candidatus Udaeobacter sp. | reverse complement strand
CTTCAGATCTGGTCCGCTACATTTTTGGTAAGCCGGAACTGGCTTGTTACAGGTTGGTGCGCGAAATGGATGAGCAGGCGCACATTTTGCGGACGGGAATCCGAAGCATGGAAGATCTGGTAGGATGCGTGCAACGTTCGCGCAGCTATCGGCTGGGGCACAGCTTACTTGCCCCGGCGCGATTATTGCGAAAACTGTTGGGCGGTTTTTGCTGATAAGATGCTTCGGGGTATCCCAGCAGCGCGATGCCAAACAGATTCTGGTGTGCGTCCTTTCTGGTCTGTAAGATCACTGGTTGAGAAGACTTCAAAACCGCTGTGCTGCCAGATGCATAAAGAACTGCTGGCAGTCAAACCTTGAAAACATTAGTCCATGATCCGAGTTGCTGAACAAACCGCCTCCGATCGGCCCACGGTCAGCGTGGCGGTGATCACTTACAATCACGAGCAGTTCATCGCCCAGGCGATTGAAAGCGTGCTTATGCAGGAGACGGTATTTGTGGTTGAATTGGTGATTGGGGAGGATTGCTCCACAGACGGCACCCGGCGAATAGTGCAAGCGTATGCCCAAAGATATCCCAACGTAATCCGTGCCCTCCTGCCGGAAAAAAATCTGGGAATGGCCAGGAACTACGATGCGGTATGGCAGGCCTGCCGGGGAAAATATGTTGCCTGGCTGGAAGGGGACGATTATTGGCGGACGCCGCAAAAATTGCAAAAGCAGGTGGCCTTGATGGATGCCAACCCGCACTATTCCATGTGCGGCACCACGACCCAATTCGTTACCTCTTCAAGCGATGGCGCAGAAAAACATGCTGGAGAGTTGGAACCACCGGTGCTTAAGCCGGAATATGATCTGTCTGATTTCCTGACGCGCTACCCCATGCACACCAGCAGCATGCTGCTGCGGCGCGAATTCGTGGAATTTCCGGATTGGCTCAACGGCTTGGTGATGCTTCGAGATACCTGTGTGTTTGCACTCTGCGCGGAAAAAGGTCCAGTCGGTTATTTAAAGGACGTCGTGTCTTGCTGGCGGATTCACCCAGGAGGCATCTGGACCACCAAGTCGGAAGCAGATCAACTGCAGTGCAATCAAAAGGCGATTGATCTTTTAGACGCTCATTTTGGCGGCCGCTATCACCGGCTGTTGAGGTCGCGGGAATACCAAGTCTGGCGGACAGCGCTCCGCAGTCTCGCAGAGCACCGAAAGTACCGGGAGGCAAGGCGCTTATACTGGCAATCCGCTTCGCGTCTGGTGAAGTTAACGCCGTTGAAAGTGTTGGCCTTTGGTTGGGCTGTCTATGGAGGATATTGGTGTCGCAACCATTGGAACCAACTCACGATGTTATTAGCGGTTCGGACCAGGCTGCGGCGGTTGACCGGGCGCGTAAAAGTTTCAAGCGTTGGTGTCAATGCCGCACGTAACCATGCAAAACGCGGGGCGCGCTGGCACATGCCCTGACAAACGTTATCTTATTCCGCAAATCAGCTATGATCAGTCTTCGGCGATTTGTGGTTTCAATATTGCCTGGTCCAGTGCATTCCGCGCTGAGGCCGTCGTGGCGGCGATTTTTTCGTTTTAACCGACGAGCCCGTGAATGGTGGATACCTCTCATGGTCTGGGCTGTGTGGCTGGTTTTCCAATGCGTTCGGCACCGAAAGAGAGCCGTCGTCGTTTGCCGGTTCGGCGGGATAGGAGACGTGCTTTGCATCTTACCGATGTGTGATGAGGTTCGTAATCGCCACCCCGGAAAGATGCTTGTTTTTATTACAGCGGCGATTTGGCGGGAAGTCGTTGTAATATCTCGATCGGCCGATCTGGTATACTCGAATAAATGGTGGGTTCACCCGCTTACCCTGCCGGCGAACATCAAGCTGTTTGGTTTGGTGGAGGCCATTTACAACCCCCAAACCACGTACGAGCAGGTAGACAAAACCGGGATGAAACGCCATCTCGCAGATGATTTTGCTGCATCTTGTGGCTTTGCGCTTACAACGCGTCAAACGAAGCTTTATCCATCACCTGGCCTGGTTAAAGAGACCTCCATTGCATACGGATTGGACTACAAAGGGACCGGCCAGCGTTTGCTCATCGGGATCAACCCGGGTCCCACCTGGCGTGTGAAAGAATGGGAAGCCTCCAAATGGCAGAAGCTGATCAACAAAATTCACTCAGAGTACGATGCTGTGATCATACAATTCGGGTTTAACACAGGCGATGGGTCTTCTGAATACGATAACCTGACCGGCGTGAAATTGTTGGCCGGTCGGCTGAAAGGGGAAGAACTCCTGGCGCTGATTACCAATTGCGATCTCATCATTTCGATTGATTCAGGCCCCGTGCATCTGGCGGGAGCCGTTGGCACGCCTGTTATTGGATTGTTTGGACCTCTGGATCCCGCTCTAATACTGTCACCGAACGCGCAGGCCGTTGGCTTGTATAGTGATGTCCCTTGCTTGTTTTGTCATAACCGAACCCCAGTTATCCATTGGTGCGATGGATGTCCCAATGACATTGCGTGTATGAAGAAGCTCGATTGTGACGCAGTTTTTGAAGCCGTGAAATCCATGCTGCCTGACAGCAAGGAACGACGGCTTGGGCAGCCGTCGATTCTTGACGGCTGGGAAGCCGTCACTCCTTGAAACAAATAATGACGTTCCACGAGGCGCTGTCATGTTGAGCGAAGCGAAACATCTCTGGCCTGTTTCGTTTGCGAGGCTCGATCGAAAATTGATCCGAGATTCTTTTCTTCGCTCAGAATGACATTATGACATTACAAATGAAGTAATGACCTTTCACGAAGAGCTTTCGCAAGTTGCCTGCCAGTATGCGGAACCGTATTTGGCAAAAGACAAGATGGCTACGACCAGCGTCTGGCAAAAGCCAGGCCTCCTTTCGGAGCTGATGCCGTTGCTGGTGACGCTGCCGCATGACGCTTAAACCTCGCGTTCTGCTAGTCAGCATTGTGCCACCGCGAAACGATTGTGGCGTGCGCATTGTCATGTACCGGCACTTCATCGACCGAAGCCCCTTTGAACTGCACGTTGCCAGCAACGCAGACTTCGCTGAAGGACTTGTGATACATACGCAATTGCGGCTGCCATACCTTGTTCATCGTTTGAGAAAGAGCCGATTCGGTCCGCGATTGGCTGCGTCGATCATCGACTATGAAAATTTTATCTGGCCGCTGACAACTAATGACGCGCTGGAGGAAGCGGTGGAGAAATTCCAGCCCGAAGTAATACTTACGCTTGCCGAATGTGGATTGTGTCACATCGCTCGCAAGACGGCACAACGACACAGAATATCGCTGGCAGGACTCTTTCTCGACTGGTTTCCGATCATGAAAGGTCATTACGGTCACGAGTCGACGCAGCGGATTCTGAGCCAACGTTACCGCGAGCTTTACGCCGCGTGCGATTTGGCGTTTTGCACCAGCGATGGCATGCAGGAGATGCTCGGGTCGCATCCCAACAGTCACGTGATTTACCCCATGCCTGGCAGACATGTTGTACCGGAAAAGGCGTGGCCCCGGCACAGCGGAAAATTTCGTGTGGTATACGTTGGCTCGGTCGAAAATTTTTACGGTCGGATGTTGTGTTCACTGATCGAACGGATCGAAGGGACCAGCGATTTGGAAATCATCGTGGTCGGACCGAATGCCGACTGGCCAAAGCAACTCCTTGAGCGCGCGCTAGCCAATGGCACCTATCTGGGCTTCAAACCACCGGAAGAAGCTGCTGAGGTACTGGCCAGTGCCGACGCGCTGCTATCAGTCATGAGTTTCGAGAAAGAGCATGAACTTTTCATGCGCACGAGTTTTACTACCAAATTCCTCGACTACGTTTCATTTGGAAAACCAGTGATTCTTTGGGGACCAGAGTATTGCACGCCTGTGCGTGTTGCTCGCGAGTATGGCGGGGCTGCGGTGGTGACCGCCGCGGACGCTGCAGCAGTGGTCTCCCTTTGCCATAAAATCGCCAGAGACCCAGAGTTCAATGAGAAGCTCTCAAAACAAGCGTTGCAACTGCATCAGACGCTGTTTAATCCCGATCGGTTGCAGGACGTATTCGTCCGGAAAATAACCGGGTTGGTCAATGGATGAGATTAATCTGATTCTGATTTCTTCAGTTCGGCCTGAGAAAAGTATGTCTTCCTCAGTGCTACTACATCGACATCTGGTGAACCGGCGCGGCATTCGACTGCACATTTTGCCCGCTGAACATCACGAGATTGTCCACAGCCGTTTCCATTCCAAAATTGTTCCGCGGCTAATGCGAACGCCAGCGCGACGGTGGGCAGGCGACGTCGATTACCTGATGCACACGACACTGCTATTAGAGAAACGCCTGCCGGCGCCGCCTGCTCGGCCGCGGACAGTTGTTTTGACGCTGGCACACGGCAGCGGTTGCTGGGTGGCGCAGCGTTACGCGAGGCGGCACCGAGTGCCATTGATTGTGCGATTTGACGACTGGTGGCCCGATATTGCTGAGGTTCATACTCCCGTACGCAAGCAACTGGACAAAAGATTTCTTGAGCTACACCAATCTGCTGATCTCAGTCTGTGCATTAGCGAGGGGATGCTCAAAGCGTTGGGCCCGCATCGCAACGCGCGCGTTATATTGCCGATTCCTGATGTCGAGCCGATAAGGCCGTTAACGTCGAACGATTCGCCGGATGAGTTTCGCGTTGGCTACAGTGGCAACATGTTTGATTACAGCGATATGCTGTACGATCTGGCTCAGTTGGCACTCAAACAGACTGACGTCCGGATCGAATTCAGAGGACGCCCGAGATGGCCGCAAGCGCTAATTGGTGAAATGACACAGCGTCATCTACTGCACGATTTCGACTGCGGACCACCCTTTGATGACTGGCTGGGTTCCTTCAACGCGTACTTGGTCGTAATGTTTTTTGACGCAGCACAGCGGCGTCGCGCCGAAACATGTTTCGCGACAAAGCTTGTCGATTACTCGCGCGCCGGCCGGCCAGTTGTCATCTGGGCGCCGGAAACATCTGCTGTGGTGCAGTGGGCAAAAAAAAGTAGAGCTGCACTTTGCGTGACGGAGCCCAATGCTCGCGCGCTGCTGTCTGCGCTTGCGCACTTAAAAGGGGACAAAGCCTTGCAACTGGAACTCGCTGCGCGAATG
>JBARMF010000244.1:0-2856 GCA_049802315.1 Candidatus Udaeobacter sp. | reverse complement strand
CTTTTCCAATCGCGGTGGCTTATCGCGTTTACGTTCTTCAAAATCGCGAAGGCAAATTTTACATTGGTGTATCCCGCGATGTCCAGCGAAGGCTCGAACAACACAACACTGGGCAATCACGTTGGACAAAGCGGCGCGGTCCTTGGACACTTGTTTGGCAAAGTGACGAGTCGTCGCTTTCAGAGGCGCGAAGATTGGAAAACCGTTTAAAGCAACAAAAAGGCGGGCACGGATTGTTTTATCTTCTAGGGGATCGGCGCTCGTCAGGCGCATAATCCCGCCTCAGAGGCGGGATCGCTGGTTCAAATCCAGCCCCCGCAACCAATTTCTCTTCTCGATCTACTGTTTTGTTGTGCAGCGCAGCTGATGTCCTGCAGACGCATGCTCGTGGCAGAGTAGACGATTCCAAAGCGATGCGAGGACGCATCGCACTCCAAAGCACTTTGTGCGGAATCCATACCAGATGGCTTTTCTGTTTCGCGAAGCCGTGGGAGTGCGTACGCGTCCTCGCGTCGCTTTATTTTGAGTTGCGTTTGCGTTCGCCGATAGTCGCGACTTCGTTGAATAGGTGAGCGGGAAAATTCTTGTCGGGACGGCTAGTTGGTCGGACCCCGGTTTCGTGGAGCGTTGGTATCCGAAAAAACTGCCGGCGGGCGACCGGTTGGCGTGGTACGCGCAGCATTTCGATTTGGTCGAGGTGAACTCGACATTTTATTCCGTACCGGAGCCGAGAATGGTGGAACGGTGGTGCGCTGCGACGCCGGATGCTTTCACGTTCGACGTCAAATTGCACCAGCTGTTTTCGTTTCACTCGACGAAGGCGAAGCTGTTGCCGCCAGATTTACAAAGCCGGGCAGAAGCGGACGCGAAAGGGAACGTCAAACCAACGCGAGATGTGCAGGAAGCGCTGCTAAAAGGTTTTCTGCGCGCGACCGAAATCTTTCGCAGTGCAGGAAAAATGGGCGTGTTGCTTCTGCAACTTTCACCCGCGTTTTCGCCGCGGAAACACGAGTTGAGCGAGCTGGAGCCGCTGATCGAGATGCTGAATGGGTACGAGCTGGCGATTGAGTTTCGAAACCGTAGCTGGGCGATCGGCGATCAACTGCAATCGACAATTGATTTTGTGCGGAAGCACGCAGCGATTTTTGTGAACGTGGACACGCCCGCATCGGATCATTTCACGGTGATGCGATCAGATGTGGACGAAGTCACAAACTCAAACGTCGCATACCTGCGCCTGCATGGGCGCAATGCAAAAGCTTACATCACGGGCAAAACGGTGGCTGCACGTTTCGATTACGATTACAACGAGACGGAGATCGCGGAGGTCGCGGAGCGCAGCAAGAAACTCGCAAGAGAAGCGCGCGAGTTGCATGTAATTTTTAACAACAACAATCTCGATTACGCGCCGCGCGCAGCGATTCGTCTACGGAAGGCGCTGGGACAAATCGTCAATGTGCCGGCGGAGACATTGGAGTTATTTTAAAAGGTTGTACGCTGTGACCCTCATATGTCATTCTGAGCGAAGCGAAGAATCTCGGATCAATTTTGGCCGATCCTCGCAAACCATTGAACAGAGATGTTTCGCTTCGCTCAACATGACACATCCGCTTTGTGAGCTCGATTGTAGCTGACCAACTCAATCGCCGTTCGCGCGTTTGCCCCAGACTTGAAAGACTCTCGGCAAACTAATCACTGTCTCGGAGTCTGCAGCTATGTGATTCAATTCGGTTAAGATCTGCTGGACTTCACTTTCGGCAGCAAGTCCCTCGGCGACTAACGCGTCTGCTATCCGCGACATGGTGATCGGCGCCATCAATTTGCCTTCGCCATGAATGTGAGCGGGTTGGACGACGTTAAGCTCGATTCCTTTGATACCCGCCCGACGCAACATGGCTGGCAGTTTTGGTCCTATATTTGAATCGCCACCCCTGCGTCGTAGCAACTCTTGATACAACTCCTTGTAATGCTCATAGGCCGCAGAGATTGGATAACAAAAGCTCCCCGCAAAATCAGTGTCTTCGACGACAATAGTTCCTCCCGGCACGCAGGCTTCGACCATCGCTGCGAGACACTTCTCCGGCTCGCTCAAGTGCGAGAGCAGAAAACGCGCGTAAGCCAGATCGAACCCCTCGTGCCATTCCCACGCGCAAGCATCCAACTGTTGAAATGTAACGCTGATGAGCTTCGCCGCTTCGGCATCCTCCTTAGCGAACGCGAGAATCTCCGCGTCTGTGTCCGTACCTACAACGCGTCCCTCAGGTCCGACAATGCCAGCGATCAACATCGCCACGTGGCCGCCGCCACAACCGACGTCCAGGCATTTCATCCCTCTGACCAGACCCACACGAGTGAGTAATTGCGCAGTCGTCGGCAGCATCACGCGAGCGAGTAGATCGAGACGTTTTTTGCCTTCCATGCCTCCGCGAATCGCGTAGCGCTGCTGTGCATCAGATCGAGCCATTAACGTTTTGGTTGTAGCTGCGGCTGCTGGTCGCGACAAGCGGAAGGAGCTCCGCCGATTTCGATTGAAGTCGCGAGTGTAGCAGCTTGCAGGAATCAAATCTGTTTTGGTTTATGTTCGAGGCGTGCACGAGCCACATACAGGGGACGAGTCAGGTTACGAATCACGATTGCCAAAGCCGCTCGCGCGAACGAAGAGCTGGTTGGTCGCGCATCACATGACGTTGATGACGATCGCCGATACGCCGCACTCAATCGCTTTCGGCTCGGCGATCGGAATTTTCTTCGGATTCTCTCCGCTGTATCCGCTGAAAACATTGCTGTCGATCGTCGTAGCGTGGATTTTCCGCTGCAACAAGGTCGCCGCCGCGATTGCGGTAACGCTGCACGATG
>JBARMF010000243.1:0-14987 GCA_049802315.1 Candidatus Udaeobacter sp. | reverse complement strand
AATGGAAAAAAATCTAACCCGGCTCGATCGTCGCACGATGCGGGCCGAAATGGTCGGTCACAGAAAAAAATAATTCCCGCCCGCTATAGCCGCAGCGCGTCTCCCTGAAGCGGAACAGAGCGCGGCTCAATCTAAAGCGACGAAGCTCGTGGTTCGCTCTTTACGGTTCAGGTTAGAACGTAGTCAAAATTTGATTGGTACGCATAATGAAACGTTTGCCGTTACGATGCGCGTCCACAATCCAAATTTTCGGCCTTCACCATCGATGGCTGCGGCCCAAACCACGCTCCACCCGGGTTTATGGAGCTTCGCGTCCGATCAGCCTGGGAATCGCAACGGAATCAGCGCGGCTAACGTTGCAAAGTTTAAAAAATACCTCGACATCTCCGAGGTATCGTAATCAAAATCCAAGTTCTCATGAATCGGGGCGACAAAGGCAACACCGGCCTATCAAGTTCAATCAATCGAGCGTACCTTATTCGAAGCGCGCTTCACATGCTGGTCTTCTGTGTTTTCGGGATTCCATCAGTATTTGCCCAGGGTCCCCCTAATCCAACAACTACCGCAACCGCTATCCGAACATCTACCAATACACGATCCGTGACACTTACACCTACCCCAACGGCTACTCACACGCCTACCCCGAGACCCACGCCGACGGCCACGGCAACTCCGACCCCGATTGTTATAACCAATGCGGCCACCTACGTCGCAAGTTTCTCTGCTACGCTAAACGGCTCCCTCAACCCACGTGGGTCCAGCACGACTGCCTATTTCCAGTACGGCCGAACGACTAGCTACGGACACACCACTGCGTCTCAGATTAGGAACGGAGATGCGTACCGGAACGTCAGCGCTAACATTAGCGGCCTGAGTGCGAACAGCACTTATCATTTTCGAGCTGTAGCCCACAATGGCGGCGGTATGGTTTTTGGTAGCGATAGAACATTTACCACGCTTAGCCCCACCGGACGTCCGATTGTCACCACCCAACCGGCAACGTTAATCGCTATCTCCTCGGCCACGCTCAATAGCAGGGTCGATCCACATGGATTGCCCACGACGGTCTATTTCGAATATGGCGCAACGACCAGCTACGGTCTCACCTCGCCTATCCACACCCCCAGTGGGAACACGTATGTAAACGTCGCTGCTCATATCAGCGCCTTAACGGCGAGCACGACGTACCATTTCCGGACCGTGGCGGCTAATGATGCCGGGACGGTTTACGGTAGCGACAGGTCGTTTACAACCCTACCAAAAGATGAGTCGGTGACATTTCAGAATAACATTTTTCATGATGGGTCTGATCCCGCCAGTCCCTTGGTGCCTCCGTTGACTTTGAAGTGGCGGCGCAACTTCAGCGGCAGCGACGTAAGGTCTATTTCGTATCCCCTGATAGCGCAAGGTCGGGTATTCGTCACCACGAGCACAAGACGGAACGTTGTAACACTCATGGCGCTCAACGCTCAGACCGGTGCGACAATCTGGTCAGCGAACATTCTTGGACCTAACCCTTTTAGTTTTGCGAATGCCTCATATGATTCCGGCAAGGTCTTCGTTGTAGACTTTTACGGGACGATGAAGGCTTTTGACGCTGCCACAGGGGCCTTGCTCTGGAGTTTGCTTCTCCCGAATCAGAGCGTGTTTAATTCTCCTCCAACGGCCGCGAATGGAATTGTTTATACTGGCGGCTCCGGAAACGATGCAACTGTTTACGCCGTCAATGAGATGAATGGAGCACTCGTTTGGACGATGGACGTGTATGGTGGGGATCACAGTTCACCGGCGGTGGCTGGAGGAAAAGTTTTCATTTCTTATGCCGGCCCGCAGGCAGACGCCTTTAACGCGACAACGGGTCACGTACTGTGGAATTACGGACCGTGTGGTGAAGGAGGTGGTGGCACAACGCCCGTGGTACACGCGGGGCAAGTTTACGTCCGTGATTCTTTCTGCACGCCAGAGATATACGGAGCCGTACTAAATGCCAACACCGGTGGCTACATCCAAGGATTCAACTCCGATTTGCCGCCGGCGTTCTTTGGGAATCTCGCTTTGTTTTACCAGAGGGGGGTTCTTGTTGCAGTTCGGAATGGGTTTACTTTGTGGAGCTTTGCCGGCGATGGCAGTCTGTCGACAGCGCCCGTGGTTGTGAACGATACAATCTACATTGGCAGCAGTTCTGGCGTACTTTATGGTCTCGACGCCAACGGGCAGCAAGTATGGAGCACGCAGGTAGGCGCTCCGATTCCAAGTCCTGATGAAATAGACCCGGTTATAACAACTGGTTTAGGCGCGGGAGATGGCCTCTTGATTGTACCGACCGCAAGCACCATCGTCGCCTACGGACAGTGAAACGCTTGTGTCCTGCTCTCATTAGAACGCCGACGTTGGCTATTCCGCGGCATAACGATTCCAAGCCGCCGACCATGGCGCGCATTAATCGCGGCGCGTCACAACCCAGTCTTGCACAGTTTTGAAGATCGGGCTGAATGTCTTGACAAAATTGTACGGAAACCGCTATACCTCACCCGGTATGCGCTGGTTGGTTAGGCTGCAGGTAATCGGTGCTGCCGGGGTAATCCTGTTCGCACGAACGGTTGTAGCGGACAATTGGCCATACTATCAGCATGATGCCCAGCATACGGGTAGTTCGAGCGCGATCGTCGATCCGCAGGCGCTTTCACTGGCGTGGACAGCGCCCTCGTTTTTCACTGGTGGATATTCCACGCCGGTCATTGTTGGAAATACCATTTACGCCATGCAAAACCAGCAGGGGTACAGCGGAGGCGGATTGCGCACCAGAGTTACCTCATTCAACCTTTCAACTGGAGCAATTAACTGGACCTACTCCGGCAGCTTTGTATTCCCGTCGCAGCCAGGTGTTGGCGGGGGCTTTGTAACGTTTGTTGGCACCACTTTTACCGATTCATCACTCTACGTACTGGATGCGGTAACAGGCACGCTTCGCTACACGGTGCCGATTCTAGCACAAGCGGGCGCGGTAATGCCCACCGTTGTCCGGGATCCGGTCACCGGGCACGTTACTGCCTTTGTGGCTGATGGCGAACGCGTGAACGCGGTCTCACTTGGGCCGACGAGTGGATCGGTGCTTTGGACGCAAGATGGCCAGTTCGGTGGTGACTCCATTCCAACGGTCGTCGGCCACTCGATCGTCCTCGCTGGACCGGGTCAATATTACGCTTTCGATCAAGCGACAGGCTCTGCGAACCACTTCTGGGCTGGGAACATTTATGGCGGTGGCGGCACGACCGTTGCGTATGACGCCGCACGGCAGCAGTTCTACGTGCTCCAAGATTATAACGACTCAACCCCGACGCTCTCGGCTTATCACTACACGAATAACGCGCATATTACGCTGTTGTGGCAACGCACTGGTGTTGGCAATGTTGGCTCGGTGGCGATCGGGCCAACCGGTAAGGTCTATTCCGCCGGACCCGGCGGGATGTGGGAGCTGGATCCTGCCACTGGGGCAACTCTTCGGTCCATCCCTGGTTCGTTTGGGGGGACGCCGGCATTGACCAACAATGTTCTTTGGTTTTTCGGCCAGAGTGAGGTGTTGGCTTACGATCTGGTCACGCTGCAATTGTTGCGAGCTTTTGACTTTTCGCAGGGGGAGTTGACCGGCGCCTACAATAGCCCCGGCGCATTCGTCAATGGGTATTTTGTGCTCGATTACGGCATCATTGTCGGCAGCCCCAGTTTCGATGTTTACAGCAGTCCGCTACCGGGTGCGGCAACTGATCCGGCGACGAACGTCGCAAGCTTTTCCGCGACACTCAATGGCTCAGTCAATGCACGTGGCTCAACCACCACTGTTAATTTTGAGTACGGTCTAACCACGAGCTACGGCTCCACCACCGTTATGGAAACCAGAACTGGGCACACGCCCCGGGCTATCAGCGCAAACATTACCGGCTTGCTACCGAGCCACCTTTATCATTTCCGAATGGTAGCCCACAATATCCATGGTACCACATTCGGTAGCGACAAAACCTTTATCACGCTGAGCCCGACTGGGTTTCCGGTTGTTACCACTAATCCGGCAACGTTCGTCGCGAGTTTCTCAGCTACCCTCCATGCCTTACTCGACCCACACGGGTTGACTACGAGTGTTCACTTTCAATACGGCCCAACAACCAGCTACGGATTCACCACGGCTCCACTGAATATGGCTGGAGATACATATCGGAATGTGGCCGCTAACCTCAGCAGCTTAGCTGCGAGCACAACTTATCATTTCAGGGTCGTAGCGAGTAACACCGCAGGTACGCGCTTCGACAGCGACAAGACCTTTACTACGTTTACGGCGACTGGGCCCCCAGTCGTCACCACCAATTCTGCAAGTAATGTAAGCCCCTCCTCAGTGACGCTCAATGGGTTACTGGATCCGCATGGGCTGCGCACGACCGTTAATTTCCAGTACGGCACGACCGCCCCACTTTACGGACAGAACACGCCTACGCAGAGTCAGACCGGGAACACGCACAGGCCGATTACTGCCAACATTAGCGGCTTGACTCCGCACACTACGTACCATTTCCGCATTGTTGGTACTAACAGCGCCGGTGGCACGGGGGGTAGCGACAGGACTTTTACTACGCCTTAATCGGCCGATCATTCCTGTACATTGCACCTCTCGCATCTAACCAGTGGACGAAGGTAACACCGAAAAGATTCGCGAACGGGCTGCCCCCATCTCGAAATACGTCTACGCACGCGTTGTTGCCTGGCAGCCAGGCGATTGACGCCGGCGATCCGAACTTCAGCCCGCCGCCTCTCAACGACCAGCGAGGCTGCCCTTTCGATCGCGTGTTCAATGGTCGCGTCGATATCGGTTCATTTGAGACGCAACCGCCACGCCGCCCGTGTCCTACGCCACGGCCGAGTCCAACTCCAAGACCGCGACCGACTTCACCTCAATAGCAGGAGTCGTGATCGGTGGCAGGCGTGGGTGCCCGGTGAATCTGGCACGATTTGATGATCGCAACTGGATGACCGCCGAAAAACCGATCTGGTTCATCGCCGAACACCTCTGCGCGATCCCGCACATTTCATTACTCACCCCGGCAATGGAAAAAAATCTCACGCGGCTCGATCGACGCACAATGTCCGGGGAAATGGTCGGCCATAGGAAGAAAAATTCGTGACTGTAGAACCTGGCGTGTCGACTGCTGTTGCAGTGAGGTGACAGACTTGCCCGCCCAATTCACGGCTTGCTCTGCTGCGGACCAGCCGATAAAAAAGAAGACATGCTTTTCATTCTATCCGGTGCCCCTCCCGGAGAAAGCCGAATAGGCGGTTCGCACGAAGCCTTTATCCAAAGTTATGTTATCAAGCATTAATACGATCGCAGATATTGAAACACTCTACGCACGTTTAGGCGAACGCGACTACGAAGCAGTAATGTCGTATTTGGCAGACGACATTGTTTGGATCGTGGCTGACAATTCGCCGTTAGCGGACCGCAGTCCTTATCACGGAATAGCTGACGTGCGCTCCGGCATTTTCGAACGCTTAACGGCTGGGTTCGACAAACTCGTCTTTGATGCGGACGAGATTTTTGAGTGCAACGGCGGCGAGAGAGTTGTGGCTCTTGGTTACTATTACTTCAGGTTTCATGGGCAAGTTGAGGAACGCAGGGCACAGGTCGCTCACCTCTGGACGATCCGCGACGGCCGAGCAATCAAATTCCAGCAATACCTCGACACGCTCCAGGTCGCACGCGACGCGGGAGCGGTCTAAGGGGCCCAAACTCTCTTACCTTACAGGAACTCACTCGTTTTCTGATTGGCTGCTCTGACAATGTTTCGACCCATGTAAACCGGGCCTAACTAATCCCCCTACAGCCAACCCAGCATTTTGCTGTAAGCTTTCGATTGATGCGCATATCAATTCTCGGGTGCTGGGTCGCTTAGCTCCATCTCATTAGGCCCATGAACGCTCGCATAGCTACAGCGATATTGCTTACCACTTGTCCATTCGCTATGGCGCTGGCCGACACGAAGGCCGTCTTACCGCATTCTCAACGTTTCGCCGAGACTGGTAAAGACTTCCTCCTCCAGACGACAATTCCGGGCGATTTTAAAACGCTGGAAGGCATTGTGTGGGGATTGCTCACATTGTCATCCCAGTGCCCGGACAAACAGTTCTCCTCATATTTTTTCCCCGATACCCTAAGCTCCAGCTCGCAAGGTGAAGGTGCGCAGCCTCTTTACATGTACTTTCGTGGTTTACGACGAGACGGTCGTAAGGTGATTCTTCGCTTTACGGATGATGCTAATCGCTACCTCAATAACACGGCTGCCATTCAAGAATTAGTGAAAGGTCCTTTGGAAGCGACCATCAGACTTCATACCAATAAATCGACGACGGTTTACTATGAGATCGACGGCCAAATCGTCGAGGAATGGGATGCGTAATGAATCGGGACGAATTCGACTCGTGCTAAACTCACGTCATTCGTAGCTGATCGGCACGCGAACCTGAGAAACTGTGCCGGGTTTAAACCGCCAGCTTTTGAATGTTTGAATGGTGAGTTTGTCGAGTAGCGGACTGCCGGTGCTTTGGAACATGGTTGCGTTGGTCACTGTTCCTGTCGCGGTATCAACGGTCACTACGCAAGTACCGCTTCCCGTGAGGTTGCGCCGTTTCGCTTCGTACGGGTAATCAGGCAAAGGCGCGGTAATTGCCATGGATTGTGCCACCGAAAGCGACATCGGAATGGGCGCCGAAATGGTCGCCGCCTCCGGTTGCACAGCAGCTCGCGGCCGTTTTCTCGATCGATGTTTTTTTTCGACAGGCGCCGCGACTACTTCCGGCTCTTCCGCAGAAGACGCCTGTTCGATTGTTGGCGCCGGTTTGTGACTTGGTGGCATTGAGGCGGTGCTCCGGTTGGGCTCTGCCTTTTTCTCTTCCGCTGGGGCCATCTGTGCCGGATCTTCTTCTGAAGCCAGCGGCTGCTCGGGTACAGGTGCAGTGCCTTGCTTCGGTGCCGTTGCGACAGTTTTCGAGATTGATTCGGCCTTTTTCTTTTTCGGTTTGTGAATTTGAATCATCTCGCCGGTCTGAAATTGATCCGGAAGATTCGCCGAGGTCGCCTCTTGTGCTTGCGTCAGCTGCGCACCGGCGAAGCAAACACCAGTGCACACAACGGCGGCGCTCACGATGCGGGCAGGCATGGCCAAAATGTCCTCCCCATGTCACCAACGTCAACTCACCGGTGCACGATGAAATGCTGGGGAGCGCGGGTGCCTCGCCCGCTGTGTCACGCGCCTCGCGGGACACTTTTGGGAGTCTTTTCGGCGGCGGCGCCGAAAAAGGGCGGGCGCGGCGCCCGCGCTCCCCGCGTACCGCTTGAACTTTGTGGTGAAGGGGGAACGTTACGCGAAAGGTGTCCGACGCTTATGCTTCTCGTTACCTCGACCGACATTACCGTTTGGGTCGTCTCCGCGCTGCTCGCGCTGGGCATTGGCGCCGGCAAATACTCAAAATGGAAAGCACGCAACCAGCTCGTGCGCGAACTCGCAGCAATGGATCGTGAGCGGCGAGAAAAAATCCTCAGCCGAATGAATCCGGCGCAGGCGATGGAAGCGCGCCAGGAATTGATGCGACGATTTAATATTTTCTGAATTGCCGCGTCCCTCCTTCTGGTTTGTCATTCTGAGCCCAGCGAAGAATCTCTGATTATTTCCCTTCAGCGACGCTTGGAGCAATAAACTGGGATCTTTCTCCCGCGACTGCGGGATCAAGATGACAGCGCGGTGTGTGAGATGAATTTTAATTCCTGATGTCCTTCGCGCCGTTTGAAATGACTCTGTCAGTAGTGCCCGGAGACATCGACGAGCAAAATCACGTCAACAACACTGTGTACCTGCGATGGGTCCAGGAAGTTGCTACCGCGCATTGGCAAGCGATCGCCAGCAGCGAAGCACAGGAGGGCATCGGATGGGTGGTGTTGCGGCACGAAATCGATTACAAAGCCCCGGCCTGTCTGGGCGATGACGTCGTGTTGCGCACGTGGGTCGGCAAAGCGACCCGGCTTACGTTCGAGCGGTTCACTGAAATCCGAAGGAGCAGCGATGGGCAGCTATTGTCATCCGCGCGAACACTCTGGTGCCCGATAAACGCGCAAACCGGTCGGCCAGTGCGCGTGCCGGCGGAAGTACGCGAACAGTTTTCGATTTGAGCTTTATCAACGCCGTTCCATAAATGACGCTGTCATGTTTGAGCGAAGTGAAACATCTCTGTTTTATGTTATGGCGCGTTGATCTCGACTAACCAGAGATTGATCGCTTCGCTCAGAATGGCACGACGCTTTGGGTTGTGAAATATCCCACGCCTTCGGCCTTTTCTCGGGAGTGATTGACTTGGACGCCGAACGATGAACGTCTAACCTTGCGCGTTGAGTACAACACCCGAGTCACGCCCGGTTATCGCTTGTTATTGCGCAACGTTTCTCAAACCAGAGATGTTGCATATCTACCGGCAGATCACCGGTCTGAAACAATGCGCTCCGCTGGTGATTGCGCAGAAACGCGAAAACGCCGCGCGCTATCCGTTTGAGCCTCTTTACATCGTCCCAAAGCCGCGAACCCATTTCCTTCGGCGATTTTGGTTTCGACAACTGCGTGATCAGCCGTGGCAGATCTCGGATGCGGAAGTGAGCGAGTTGCTCAGTGTTCTAAGTGAAACGCGCGCGCGTCTTTTGCATATTTACTTTGGCCACATCGGTGTGCATCTCCTGCCGCTCATTCGGGCGTGGAAAAATCCATCCATTGTTTCCTTTCACGGCGCCGATGTCATGGTCGATATGAACAAGCCGGCCTATCGAGAAGCGACTTTGCAGATGTTGGACACAGTAACTCTGGTTCTCGTTAGGTCAGAATCGCTGCGGCGCGCGGTCGTCGATCTCGGCTGCGACCCGGAGAAGGTTGAAATCCAGCGGACCGGAATTCCGCTGGACGAATTTCCATTTCGCGACCGTGCTGCCCCTAAAAATGGCGAATGGCGATTCGTGCAGGCGGGCCGATTAATCGAGAAAAAAGGTCTGCCGATAACCCTTCGCGCTTTCTCAACCTTTTTGAAGCAACACCCAAACGCCACGCTAACGATCGCCGGCGAAGGACCTTTACTTTCCGAACTCCAGAAATTTGTGCGCGAATCAGGTATCGCTGACCGCGTCTCGTTCACCGGTTTCGTTTCACAGGAACAATTGCGAGAGATCTATTATCGCTCGCACATCTTCGTGCACCCGAGTCAGACCGGCCGCGATGGAAATCAAGAAGGCATTCCAAACTCGATGCTCGAAGCAATGGCCACCGGTCTGCCAGTGTTCGCCACCGAGCACGGCGGCATTCCCGAGGCAATCGAGAATGGTGTGAGCGGCATGCTTGTGCCAGAGCGCGATGATGAAGCATTAGCGCGAGCACTGCTCAACGTTACACAAGATCCCCGTCTGCTTTCGCGCATCGGACCTATGGGCGCCGACGCAGTGCGAAAAAAATTTGACCTGCAACAGCAAGTGCAGCGGCTGGAAGAAATTTATCTTCGAATGATCGCAAGGCCTGATTAGTGGGCACTCTCGCAAATTCGGCGAACGATTCTCTGGGGACCCACGCGGCTCGCGTGCTGGCGATCGCGAACTTTTAGCCCAACTCTGCTAGAGCCGGAATCCGATGCGAGCCGCATGCGCTCCCCAGAATCGCCGGGATCGCGCTACAACCAGCAGAGATTCTCGACGGTGGCTCTTACTAGCTATGCCAAGGCTGTGTAACGTTCTGAATCCGTGGCTTACAGACGTCATTCACCACCACGAAGGCCAAAGTGTTTGCGTCTGGACGGCTGAACTTATACACGCCGGGGCCTTTGCAATTTTTGGGGACTTTCCCTGACTGGCGAGTCTCCTGAACTGTGATGGTGTCGCCGGAAACCGTATAGGTACCCCAGATCTGTGCCTTTGGCTTTCTAGTGGCAACGTGAAACGTACCGTCGGGATTGATCGTCCAGACCGCGCCCAGCGAATTGGTCCACTGGCCGACTAGCGCATCCGGGCCGGAGTTCGGAACAGTTTCGCATCCAGCAATCATTGCCACTAAAAGCACAGCGAAAAAAATTCGGAGGGTGTGTCGTCGCTTAATGCTGCGATCGTGCCCCACGACCACCCGAACCGTCAAGGTTAGACCGCGCGCTACAAGGAGTGACGGCTTCCCAGCCGTCATGTCCCTTGACGGCTATTAAGCCGTCGTTCCTTGAGGTTGTTTGAAGAGATACCTTGCAAATAAGTTCGTCACTGAAATAGAAGAAGCCCATGGACGAAACGCCAACGCAGCCTGCAACACCAAAACCAAACTGGTGGAAGCGAAACTGGAAATGGTTCGTGCCGCTGGGCTGTTTCACTGTGGCGCTGCTGTTTCTCGCGTTCGTCGGATCAATACTCGTGATCGTCTTTAGCGCGATGAAATCGACAGACGTTTACAAGGAGGCATTGGCCCGCGCGAAAGCAGATCCCACTGTAATTGAAGCTCTCGGTTCACCTATCACGGACGGATTTCTCATGTCGGGAAACACAAACGTGAACGGTGCATCTGGTGAATCCAACCTGGCGATTCCCATCTCTGGTCCCAAGGGAAAAGGCACAATTTACGTGTCCGCAAACAAATCACTCGGGCGTTGGATTTATTCCGGGCTCGTCGTGGAAGTCGGACAAACGCATGAACGCATCGATCTTCTTAAAAAGTCGGCGCCGTCCAATTCACCTTGATGGCAAAACCAGAGCGATTCTTTTTTCTGGGGAGCGCACGCGGCTCGCGTGCTGGCGAGCGCGTCCTCGCGATCGCGAACTTTTCTGTGGCGTTCAACGCACCGGATGTGGCGATGTACAAAGGAAGACTGTTTCGGCGCGACGCCGAAACCAGCACGCGAGTCGCGTGCGCTCCCCAGAGGAGTCAACGCCAATGCACGGTTTACCTCTAGCATCGCGCACGTAAATTCACCTATGTCGATCTCAGAGGAGCAGGTGAAGAACGCATTGAAGTCCGTCAAATATCCGGGCTTCACTCGCGATATCATTTCATTCGGATTGGTGAAGTCGATTCAGATCGATAATGGCGACGTTAAAGTGCAACTCGCGCTCGCTACGAATGATCCAAACATTCCCGCAACAATTAAAAGTGATGCGGAAGGCGCGTTGCGCACGATCGAAGGCATTCGCAGCGCCAAAGTTTTGATCGATATCCATGCGCCTCCTGGCGGCGCAGGCGCAGGTGCAGTCACCACACGAATTCCGGGCGTCAGACACGTCATAGCCGTAGCCAGCGGCAAAGGCGGCGTAGGCAAATCAACAGTCGCGGCAAATCTTGCAGTGGCGCTCGAGCAAAGCAGCGCACGCGTTGGTCTATGTGATTGCGACATTTATGGGCCGAGCATCTCGCTAATGTTCGGCACACGCGAACGGCCGACAGCGACGGATGAGAATATGATCGTCCCGATCGAGCAATACGGGTTGCGTCTGATGTCGATGGGATTTCTGCTGGATGACACTTCGCCGGCTATTTTGCGCGGACCCATGGTAACGCGATACACGCAACAATTTCTGCGACAGGTCGAATGGGGCGAACTGGATTATCTGGTGCTCGATCTTCCGCCCGGTACGGGCGACATTCAGTTAACCATCGTGCAGACCGTCGCGTTATCGGGAGCGATCATCGTGACGACGCCACAGGAAGTGGCTTTGATCGACGCGCGCAAGGCAGCAACGATGTTCGAAAAGGTGAACGTGCCGGTACTCGGCATAATCGAAAACATGAGTTATTTCCTCTCGCCGTCGGATAAGAAACGTTATGATATTTTCGGCTCAGGCGGCGGCGAACGGGAAGCCAAGCGATTGCGTGTTCCATTGCTCGGGCAGGTTCCGATCGACATTGCCACGCGCGAAAGCGGCGATCGCGGGATCCCAATCGTAGGCGAGGATCCTAAATCACCTGTCACTGCCGAATTTAAGCGAATTGCTGCAGGTATTCGCAAAACGCTGCCCTGAGATAAGCGCCGGCAGCGCTGGCTGGAAACGGAGGTCTAAATAAATTTTGCGATTCACTCGTCCAATTCCGGTGTTGATATTATTGCGGCCGTAAAGCCGTTCGGAGTTGACTAGGTGGAGATCTTATGAAAGTAGAATCGGACATGTCCCCTTCGGAAGCAGATCAGTCGCAATTCGTTAAGGAATCGGCGCTCTACAAGGAATTCCTCGCGGAGCGCGCAGAAATTTTGAAACACAAGTGGATCGAGAGCGAAAAAGCCGGGAAAGACATCGGCTTTGAAAGAGCTCTACTAGATTGGATCGTGAAACATCGCTCCAACTGGCGAGAGCGACGACGAAAGGAGGCGCGCACCGAACAGGTCGCCTCCTAATTTTTGTACCTTTAAGGTGATCCCGCGAGGTCGCCAAGGAAACCATGAAACCGAAACAGAATCCAACCGCCGGCGTCCCGATCATGGACGCGGAAGCAATTCGTAAGGCACTGCGCCGGATTGCGCACGAGATCATCGAGGGAAATCCGCACCTCGAAAGCGTAGTGCTCGCAGGGATTCCGTCGCGCGGTGTTGAGATCGCAATCCGAATCGCGGCTTTCATTCGCGAGATCGAAAATGCGGATATCGATACCGGCGTCATCGATGTCGCGATGCATCGTGACGACGTAGGCACGCGCAAAGAATTGCCAGTCGTGCACGCATCGAAACTTCCGGTATCGCTCGAGGACCGGACGGTGATCATCGTCGATGATGTCCTTTATACTGGTCGCACCGTGCGTGCGGCGATGGACGCAATCAATTCATTTGGCCGTCCCGCGCGCATTCAGCTTGCTGTACTGGTCGATCGCGGCCATCGCGAGTTGCCGATTCGTCCCGATTACATCGGCAAAAATTTGCCGACCGCGACACGCGAACAGATTCAGGTGCGCCTGCAAGAAACCGACAACAAACCGGATGGCGTCTACTTGGAAAAGCAATGAGCATACGAAAGGCATTTCCGGGGAGCGCACGCTTGCAGCGTGCTGGTTTCGGCGTTCCGCCGAAACGAACTTCCCACAGGATCCGCTGTAGACTGCCGAGATTGCGAACGTTCAAGAAAAGTTCGCGAAGGCGAAACGCCTTCGCCAGCACGCTACAAGCATGCGCTCCCCGGATTCCGCCTTCGCAGCCGCAGTGGGTGTTCGGATCATGACTACGCGCTGGACACGCAAGGATTTACTTGGCCTGCGCGAGCTGACCGCCGAAGAAATCAATTTCGTTCTCGAAACCACCGATGCGTTCAAGCAAGTCGGCACACGCGAGATCAAAAAAGTGCCTGCATTGCGCGGCAAAACGTTGGTCAACTTTTTTGTCGAGCCGAGCACACGCACGCGCACATCTTTCGAGCTGGCTGCATTTCGCCTGAGCGCTGACGTGATCAATATCTCGGCAACGGCTTCGAGCCTGACAAAAGGCGAAACGCTCAAGGACACCGCGCGCAATCTCGAGGCCTTACAGGCCGACATTATCGTGTTGCGCCACAGCTCCGCAGGCGCACCACAGTTTCTGGCAAGCAGACTGAAAGCCAGCGTAATCAACGCCGGCGACGGCGCGCATGAACACCCGACACAGGCGCTTCTCGATCTGTACACGATCCGGGAGCGCAGAGGTAAAATCGCCGGGCTGCACGTGGCGATCATCGGCGACATTTTGTTTAGTCGCGTCGCACGCTCAAACATTTTCGGTTTACTCAAGCTCGGCGCGCGCGTGACACTCGTTGGCCCGAGCACGCTGGTACCGCGTGAGTTTGAAAAGCTAGGCGCCGAGGTTTCGCACAAAATCGAGGATGTTCTCCCGACCGCGGATGTCGTGAATCTTTTACGGATTCAGCACGAGCGGCAACGCAGAGAATATTTTCCGGGCCTCGGCGAATACATCCGCTTGTTTGGCCTAACGAAAGAACGCGCGAAACTTTTAAAGCCTGACTGCCTGATCATGCATCCCGGACCGATCAATCGCGGGGTCGAAATCGATAGCGAGGTCGCCGACGGCATGCAAAGCGTGATTCTCGACCAGGTCACTAACGGCCTGGCGGTGCGCATGGCTGTTTTGTATTTGTGCGGAGGAATCGCGGCGTGAGCGGTTTAATGCGCGCCAATCTGGGTAGCGCACGCGTCGCGCGTGCTGGCGAGCGCGTCCTCGCGATCGCGGACTTTTCCTGGAACTCCGAATCACAGGACGTGGCGATGCTTGGAAAAAGCCTGTTTCGGCGCGACGCCGAAACCAACACGCGAGACGCGTGCGCTACCCGGACATGAGCGCGACCATTATCCGCAACGGCCGCGTGGTCGATCCCGCAAACAAGCGGGATGAAATTGCCGATGTTTACATCACTGATGGAAAAATCGTCGCGTCCAAATCCGAAATTCGGAGTTCGAAATCCGAAATTGAAGAGATCGACGCGCGTGGGTTGATCGTGGCGCCCGGTTTAATCGACATCCACGTGCACCTGCGCGAGCCGGGATTCAGTCACAAGGAAACTATCGAGTCCGGCGCGCGAGCCGCGGCGGCCGGCGGATTCACCACTGTCGTTTGCATGCCGAATACTGCGCCTGTTTCAGACAATCCGGGCACGATTGCGTGGATCAAAGGTCGCGCTGCGACCGTCTCTTGCGTGAATGTTTTGCCAACGGGCGCGATTTCGAAAAATCTCGCAGGCGAAGAACTCGCGCCGATAGGCTCGCTTGCCCAGGCAGGCGTTGTGGCAATAACGGATGACGGTCATTGCATTCAAAATCACGAACTGATGCGCCGCGCGGTAGAATACGCCCGGATGGTTGGCGTGCCTGTGCTTGACCATTGTCAGGACTACGATTTGGTCGGCAACGGAGTGGTGCATGAGGGTTATTGGAGCACGCTGCTTGGATTACCCGGCTGGCCCGCGGCGGGCGAGGAAG
>JBARMF010000242.1:0-8241 GCA_049802315.1 Candidatus Udaeobacter sp. | reverse complement strand
CACGATCTTAATACTCGCAGCTTGGTGGAAAATCTTTACAAAGGCGGGTCAGCCAGGCTGGGCATGTATCATTCCGATCTACAATCTCTACATTTGGTGTAAGATCGTCGGGCGTCCGTGGTGGTGGCTTCTTTTGATGCTAATTCCTTTCGTTAATTTCATAATCGCGATCATTCTTCTCATCGACCTGGCTAAGAGTTTCGGGAAAGGAGTGGGCTTTGGGATTGGTTTGCTTTTGCTGCCGTTTATTTTCTTTACGATCCTCGGCTTCGGCAGCGCGCAATAACAGGGACCGACCGCTGGGAGTCCTGGGATGACGGCTTCTCGACCGCCGCAACCCGCGTAACTGATTTCGCGAATCGCGTAGCGGCGGTCTCCCCGGGGCGCCGTAGCCTTGGCAAAGGCGGCTAGTCCGCGGTTCCACACTGCAAACGGTGGAACGTGTTGTCCCCAACGCGTTGACTGGGCCAGTTGCCAACCGATTGGGGACAATCGGTCCACCTTCTGCGCCATACGCCCGTGCTACGTTTTCACCCAGTTTGGCTTGCGCTTTTCGTTAAAGGCGGAGATGCCTTCGCGCGCTTCGTCTGACTCACGCGCCTGCATGTGATATTTCAGCGCGAGATCGACGTCTCCCTTCACGGAACGCCACCAGAGATCCTCTACTAGTCGTTTCGTTTGCGCCAGCGCGCAGGGTGCGCCTTGCAACACTGACGCGGCAAATTTCTTGGCTTCATTCATCACGTCGTCTAGAGTGACGACGCGATTCACCAGGCCAATTTCCTTCGCGCGCGCGGCGCCAATTAACTCCGAGCCTAACAACAGCTCGCGCATGTTTCGTTCGCCGATCTGGCGGCGCAGAAATGTCATTACCAATCCGGCAACGAGTCCGCGGCGCAGCTCGGGATATCCGATCTTTGTTTTCTCGGCGGCGACAACAAAATCGCACGCCGACATTATCCCTGCGCCGCCTGCGACCGCAGCGCCATGCACTGCCGCAATCGTGACCAGCCGCGTCTGGCTAATCGCAACCAAAGTGTTCGCCACCATCTCGGCGGTCGCGTGCGCTTTTGTGGTATCGGCTGCTTCCTTCAAATCCAAGCCGGTGCAAAAGGCCGCGCCCGCTCCCCGGAAGATAAGAACGCGCTGCTCCGGTTGCTCCGACGCGGCGCTGATGGCCGCACATAGTTCATTTAACAGTTCGAGAGTAAGCGCGTTCCGGCGTTCAGGCCGGTTGAGAGTTATCACGCTTATCTGTGGCGATTCTTTTTCGACTAAAACAACAGGCATGATGTGAATGACGAAATCCGAATGACGAATGACGAATTACGTTTGGATGACTCCGGTATGGAAATGCGCTTTCGGCATCGGACGCGAGACGTATTCCAAAAGGCGAATCAGCACGTCACGCGTTTCGTGCGGTTGAATAACAGCATCCACCCAGCCCCGCGCGGCGCCGTAGCGAATATCGGTTTGCTCTTCGTAACTTTGTTTCACCTTCGCGCGAAGTTCCTCTAGTTCCTCGGGCGACGCTTTTTTGTCGCCGCGTTCGTGCGCCCTGGCGAGAATCGAGAACACCGTGTCCGACGCTTGCGAGGCGCCCATCACCGCATAGCGCGCATTCGGCCAGGCAACGATAAATCGCGGGTCGTATGCCTTGCCGCACATCGCGTAATTGCCTGCGCCAAACGATCCCCCAACGATCACAGTGATCTTCGGCACGACGGAATTGCTTACGGCGTTCACGAGCTTCGCGCCGCTTCGAATGATCCCGCTCTCTTCCGCATCGCGACCGACCATGAACCCGCTGACGTCCTGGAAAAAAATGATCGGCAGATTCGTCTGGTTACAATCCATGATGAATCGCGCTGCTTTATCGGCGCTATCGGCATAAATGACGCCGCCCATCTGGATTCCTTCCTTTTTCGTCCTAACCTGCACACGTTGATTGGCAACAATGCCGATGGGACGTCCGTTGATCCTGGCATACGCAGTCACGAGCGTTTTGCCGTAATCGGCCTTGTATTCGTCTAGTGAACCTTCATCGACGACCATGGCTAGCAGATCGCGCGCATCGTAATTTCTGCGCCCATCGAAGCTGATCAGATCGTAAACGCTGTCCGGATTCTTTGCCGGCTTTGATGGTAGCGCGCGACCGGTCCGAGCCGGACTGGCGGTTAGCGCGCCGCGAGAGGCTTCCGGCAGCAATGCTACCAACGATCGGACACGCTTGAGGCACGACGGATCATCCTTTTCAAAAAAATCTACGGTGCCGCTGATCTCCGAATGCATTTTTGCGCCGCCCAGTTCTTCCGCTTCGACAATCTGACCAATGGCCGCCTTCACCAGCGACGGCCCGGCGAGATAAAGTCCGCTTCCTTGTGTCATCAAAATCTTGTCGCACAACACCGGCAGATACGCGCCCCCGGCTACGCAGTTGCCCATGATCGCCGCAAACTGCGCGAGGCCCGCCGCTGAAATTACCGAGTTATTGCGAAAGATCCGGCCGAAATCATCTTCATCAGGAAAAATTTCGTCCTGCATCGGCAGAAATACGCCTGCGGAATCGACGAGGTAAACCAGCGGAAGCGCGCATTCGAACGCGATTCGCTGCGCGCGAATCACCTTTTTTGTCGTGGCGGGAAAAAACGCGCCGGCTTTCACTGTTGCGTCATTAGCAACAATCATGCACGGAACGCCCTCGACGTTGCCGATACCTGTGACGACCCCCGCCGCGGGAATTTTACCCCATTGGTCATACATTTTGTAAGCGGCCCAAAGTCCGATTTCGAAAAACGGTGAGCCTTGGTCGAGCAAATGACGAAGGCGCTCACGTACCGATAAGCGTCCCATTTTGCGCTGACGCTCGTGACCGGCCCTGCCGCCACCTTCACGCAGCACCGCTTCCTCCTGCGCAATTGCGGTGCAGTGAGCACGCAATACTTCACTCGTGTTCGATCGAGCCATATGCCAGAGCCACGCTTAATCTGCGTGAGGGACTGAATCAAGCGGACAGCGGGTTTGATTTGGGAGCTAACCGGGCAATTCCGGGGAGCAGTCGCCGCGGCGACTTGGTTGCGGCAGCCCCGCCGCAACAGTCTTCTGTTCCATTTCTCCTCAGAATTCGCGACTCGCGAACAGATTCGGAATTCCAGGTCGCCGCGGCCGCCGGGTGGTTTAAGGTCAAAGATGTTTCGGCGGGTCGCCGAAACCAGCACCCGAGCCGGGTGCGCTCCCCAATCCATCATCTCTACGATCCGTCAATCCGTTGTTGAAATTCGTGGGGCCGATCTTGCTGTTCGGATTCGATTCGTCTAACGCTTAGAAGATGAATTCACCTGACAATTCTGTGGCGTTTGGCGCGCCCGGGATTGAGCCACGCTGGACATCGAGCGCGAAAGAGGGCGTCGGCACAGCGTATCACACCAGTTGCCGCGTCTGGTTTACGCTGAGTCACGGCATCGTGAACGAGATTTATTATCCTCACGTCGACAAACCTAATACGCGCGACTTTCAGTTTCTCATCAGCGACGGCGAAACCTTTTGCCACGAAGAAAAACGCGACCTGAATCACGAGATTGAATATCCGGAGCGCGATTGCCTGTTTTATCGCCTAACCAATTCGGAACCGAACGGCAGCTATCGTCTGATAAAAGATGTGCTCACGGATCCGCACCGGTCGGTCGTGCTCGTGCACACAAAACTCGAGGTATTCGACGAATCATTACGGGGCAAGTTGCGCCTGTACGCGTTGTTAGCACCGCACCTTGCTGGCTGTGGCGGCGGCAACTCCGGATCGTGCACTGAAATCGGCGGTAACAAACTGCTGCACGCACAGCGCCAGAACGTTCATCTGTTAATGGCATGCAGCAGCGGTTTCTCCCGGCGCTCGGTCGGTTACGTCGGTTTCAGCGATGGTTGGCAGGATCTGATGGACAACTTCAAAATGGACTGGGAATTTCGAACAGCGCCTAACGGGAATATCGCGTTAACCGGCGAAATCGATCTGCCCGAGTCCAACGAATTTACGACCGCTGTTGCATTTGGTCGAAGTTACCAAAGCGCTGCCACGAAACTGTTCCAATCGTTGGCCGAGCCGTTTCAGTCAAACCGCGAAGGGTATGTTCGTCAGTGGCAACGCGCGGTGATTAATCCCGAGTTCGATTTCAGCAACGACACGTCCGATGGCGGCGGGGAATATCGGCTGAGCCGGTGTGTTTTGCTTGCGAATGAAGACAAGGTTTTCCAGGGCGCAATGGTCGCCTCGATGAGCATTCCCTGGGGCGAAGCCAAAGGCGATCTAGACTTCGGTGGTTATCACCTCGTTTGGACGCGTGACCTGGTGCAGAGTGCAAGCGCGCTTCTCGCGACGGGTCAGAGTGGCACGCCGCTGCGCGCGTTGGTCTGGCTGGCGGCGATTCAGCGGCCGGATGGCAGTTTTCCGCAAAACAGTTGGATCGACGGGACTGCCTACTGGTCGGGCCTGCAGCTTGATCAAGTTGCTCTCCCAATATTGTTGGCGTGGCGTTTGCATAAGAACGACGCGCTCGGTCTGTTCGAACCGCGCGTAATGATCGTGCGCGCCGCTGCCCGGCTGATCTTACGGGGTCCGGTAACAGCGCAGGAACGCTGGGAAGAAAATTCCGGCTATTCGCCTTCAACGCTGGCAGTGGTGATCGCCGCGCTTGCCTGCGCCGCCGATTGGGGCATGGAAACCGGCCACACTGACGGTGCGGATTTCGTTTTCGCGTACGCCGACTGGTTAGCGGCGCACGTCGAAGAATGGACAGTCACAACAAAAGGCGAGTTGGTCGAAGGCATTCCTCGCCATTACATCCGCATTAATCCCAGCGATCCAAATACACCTGATCCGCATGCCGATCCCAACACGCAGATGATTCAGATCGCCAACGGCGGCGGCCTGCATCCGGCGCGAAATATCGTGGGCGGCGATTTCCTTCATCTGGTTCGATACGGCATCCGCCATCCGAACGATCCGCTGGTGTGCGACTCAATCAAAGTGATTGATCGCGTTCTCAAGCACGACCTGCCGCAAGGCCCCGGCTGGCGTCGTTACAATTACGATGGCTACGGCCAAAAGGATGACGGCAGCGCTTACGACGGGACTGGAGTCGGCCGATGCTGGCCGATTTTAACAGGAGAACGCGGTCACTACGAACTCGCTGCCGGTCGCGATCCAAAACCGTTGATCACGACAATCGAAGATTTTTCGAACCAGGGCGGCATGATCACCGAACAAGTTTGGGATGGACCCGACTTGCCCCAAGCAAGGATGAAACGCGGTTGTCCGACAGGCGCTGCCATGCCGCTTTGCTGGTCACACGCCGAGTACGTTTCGCTCGTCCGGAGCCGGCATGACGGCGTTTGCTTTCATCGGGTGGATCCGGCTTACCAGCGATACGTGGTCAATCCAGTTCCGAATCGTTTTGAGATTTGGACCCTTCGTCACCCCATGCAGCGAATGTCACGCGGCAAAATTCTGCGGATCATCCTCGCCGAAGAAGCGTCCATCACCTGGTCAACGGATAATTGGCAGCGGACCAACGAGTCGCAAACGATGCACCAGGAGAATCTGGATCTTTGGTTTGCAGATTTTTCAACCACCGAATGGCCGGCCAGTTCAGTGTTTGCGTTTACAATTTTTTGGAAACGCGATCAACGCTGGGAGAACCGCAACTGGCAGATAAGTGTCGTTTAAGAGCGAGGACCATCAAGTCGGCCAAACGTCGCGACTTTTAAAAACGATCCGATACACGCGCAATCCCAAGCCGATCCGAACAATACGCTGGAGTCTATGAAAGCGATCGTTCAAATTGCAAATGTCGAGGAGGAAGCAATTTCATTAAAAGAACTGATTCCGTTTTGGTTCGCCGTCTCCAGCCCGCTAGTCGGTATACTTTTGGGCTTATTGGGAGCATGGTGTGTTACCTGGCTGAGCGCGTAACGATTTCCCGGAAGTCCAGACGGCTTTGACAAATCGTGAAGAAATTATTCGAAGCAGAGTTCTTCCCGCGGGTGGCTGGCACTGATTCGCCTCCACTGGATCCCGTCTCGGACTCAGTTGGCAAAGGAAAGCGACGGATTCTAATCGTCGATGACGATGCGAATAGCACCCACCTTGTAAAAATCCTTCTGGAAAGATCCGGCCCGTATCTCGTACTGGAGGAAAACGATGCCGCCAAGGCTGATCAAACGGCCCTCAATTTTAAACCGGACGTGATTTTGCTCGACATCATCATGCCGAAAATAGACGGAGGCGAATTAGCTAAACAGATTGAAGCCGATCGTGAATTGCACAACACGCCGATCATTTTCCTGACGGCGCTGGTCACGCACGGTGAGGCACAGAGCGGGCTTCATATCCAGGGACATCCATTCGTCGCGAAGCCCATCAGTATTCCCGAGTTGATCGACGCGATTGAAAAACATCTGCCAGCGCCGACCGAGCGTTAGCCGTCACGTTCGCGGGCCACTTTGCAGCGAATCATGATGGCGAGAATTCCTCGCCGCGTTCCAGCGCTACTTCCGCTTTGAGGTTTTCGCGGTCACGACCGACGCTCACGACAGCACTGAGTTTACCGTCAGAGCGAAAAATCACCGAGGCGTGTTTGGCTTTCAAATCGCCGCACACACTCGCGTCATCGCCACCGCTGCCATGACCGACGTAATGGATGTGCAGATCGAAATGATTGCTCCAAAAGAATGGCGAAGTCGCGAAAGGTTCGCGTGCGCCGAGAATATTACGCGCGGCCGTCTGACCCTGGCGCTGAGCTACAACCCAGTGTTCCACGCGGATTCGGCCCGCGCGCGGATCGGGCCAGCGCGCAATGTCGCCCGCTGCAAAAATTCCGGGAACATTAGTTTCCAAAAACTCGTTAACCAACACACCTTTCTCAGTCGCGATGCCTGCTTGTTCAGCAAGAGCCGTGTTTGGGCGAACGCCGATTCCAACAACGACTAAATCGCAGTCCAATTTCGTTCCGTCGTCGAGTTCCACATATCGATCGTGGATATCTGCGGGCGTTCGACCGAGATGAAATTTCACACCATGCGCTTCGTGCGTTTCGCGAACCAGATTTCCCATTTCCGTTCCCAGAACCTTCCCGAGCGGCACCGAATCTCTTCCAACGACCGCGACTTCCAGTTTGCGCTCGCGCAACGACCACGCCACTTCCAACCCGATAAAGCTAGAGCCGATGACGACCGAGCGTTTTGCGTTTTTCGCCTTTTCAATGATGCGCCTGCTGTCAGTCAGTGTCCGCAGGTAAAAAACATGCGGTAAATCAGCCCCTGGAATTGTAAGGTGGATAGGTTGAGCACCGGTCGCCAGCAACAAAGCGTCGTAGCCTAACGAACGGCCATCTGACAATGTGACCTGTTTGGTTTTCGGATCGATGCTTGTAACGGTCGTGCTCGTAAGTGCATCAATCTTCTGTTCGCGATAGAATTCCGGGGGTCGCAACGAGATCCATTCTTCTGGCGCGTTGCCGGCGAGATAATCTTTCGAAAGATTCGGCCGATCGTATGGCAGAGATTCATCTGCGCTGATTAAGGTAATCGGTCCATGGTAGCCTTCGCGGCGCAACATTTCAGCGGCAGCACCGCCCGCGGCGCCCGCGCCGATAATTACGACGCTAGCAGGAGATGACTTCGGTTTCCGCTCCAGTTTTTTATCGAGCTTGCCTGTTACGAAAAATCGCTCGCCGCGTTTCTCGATGCTGTAGCATGCGACATTATTCAAGGCTGGCGCTGCAATAGCTTCCCCTGTGCGCAAATCGAAGCGCGCATGATGCCAGGGACAGTGCACTGTGCAATCGACCATCAAACCTTTCGCCAGCGGACCGCCGTAATGCGTGCACGTTGCGCCTATGGCGAAAAGCTCTTCACCGCGTCTGGCCACAAGAACCGGTTCGCCAGAGGCGTGCCCCAAAAGCATTTCTCCATCGCGCACTTTTCCGGTCTCGTAGCCTTTTTCAAAATCAGGTCCCTCAAGCTCGCTCGATGCTTCGGCCATAGAATTTTTCTTTCTTGTAACATACGAATCGCGCCGAACCGATCCAGCAATCTCCAATATTCTGGAACGCGCTAAGGACGAACTGCCTGACGTTTTTGGGCAAGCGTGATACAACGGCTGAAACGAGCGCGCCCTTTAGCTTCCTGTCATTCTGAGCAAAGCGAAGAATCTCTGATCCTTCGGTCCTGCACCGTAACAAGAGACAT
>JBARMF010000241.1:0-2065 GCA_049802315.1 Candidatus Udaeobacter sp. | reverse complement strand
TACCACCACTACGACGACAAGGCCGTAGCGAGATTGTTGTTTAGCTAGAACTCAACACGCCCGCGAAAATTTTTCGCGGGCGTTTTTTTTGCAGTTGATCTGTAGCCACCGGCATGACCGGTCGAGTTTGGTAGGGCGGGCAGTCCTCTGCCCGCCGTCTTGGGTTCAGAAGATCGGCGCGCACGGAGTGACGCGCCCTACCCACTCGATCGTGATTCGCTACAGACGCGCTCGATTGTCATCCCGAGCGAAGTCGAGGGATCCCGTGGAGGAATCCTTTGGTAATTTAACGGGATTCTTCGACTCCGCTGCGCTCCGCTCAGAATGACGGACAGACAATCCTCGGGTAGATTTGCCGTCGGGTGATCGGATCGAAAAAAGAGAAGCCTGATCTGCAGAAGAAAGTGCACGAGGTGCCGCACAAGCCCGGTGTGTACTTGATGCGCGATCGGTTCAACCGCGTGATTTACGTCGGCAAAGCACGCGACCTGCGCAAGCGCGTGAGCTCATATTTTCTGCCTTCGAAATTGGCCCAGGCCGATTTGAAAACGCGCGCCCTGCTCGACGCGACATGGGATTTTGAGACGCATACGGTCCGAAGCGAAGCCGAATCGGTTTTGCTCGAGGGGAAATTGATCAAGGAATATCGGCCGCGCTACAATATCTCATTCCGCGATGACAAACGGTTCCTCGTGGTCAGGGTGGATCTCTCGGAAGAGTGGCCGCGCTTTCGCCTCGCCCGATTTAAAAAGGACGACGGCAGCCGCTACTTCGGCCCATACGCGCACGCGGGCGCGCTGCGGCAAACACTAAATTTCATGCGCAAGAGATTTGGCGTGCTGACGTTCGGGCGCGGCGCGCCGACAGAGCGCGAATTGAAGTCTTCGACATACCAACTGCCGGTTCGTTTGAGCGAGACCAGCGCCGAGCAATATCGCGAGCGCGTAGCGCAGGCCTGCGAGTTTTTGGATGGTAGATCGCGAGAGATGATCGCCGTGCTCGAAGAACAAATGCACATCGCTGCAGAGAAAATGGATTTCGAGAAGGCTGCCGAGCTTCGCAACATGGTCGCGGACTTGCGCAACACGACGAGACCGACACGCCGATTCACGCGCGGCAGTTTACCCAGTACCATCGATCCCACGGCGGACGTGCAAGCGCTGGGTGACGCGCTGCATCTTCCGGATGTACCTCGAGTAATGGAGTGTTTCGACATTTCGAACATTTCCACGACCCATGTAGTCGCCTCGATGGTTTGTTTTCGGGATGGGATTCCGGACAAGAATAATTACCGGCGCTACCGCGTGCGCACCGTGGAAGGGCAGGATGATTTTGCCAGCATGGCCGAGGTCGTCCGGCGGCGGTATTCCCGGATTCTGCTTGAGGCCCGAGCCGCAAATTCTGACGCAGCGGAATTTTCGCAGGAAAATGCCGCGGATGCCTTGGCGCGAATTTCCAGTCATCCCGAGCGAAGCGAAGCGGAGTCGAGGGACCCCGCAGCGAAACCACAACGTACTGCGACGGGATTCCTCGACTCCGCTCGGAATGACGAGGGCTTTGTTGCAGTTCGCTTACCCGACCTGATCATCGTTGATGGAGGAAAGGGACAGCTGTCATCCGCCTGCCGCGAATTGCAGCGACTGGGCTTGCACGATCTTCCGATAATCGGTCTGGCGAAAGAACACGAGGAGATTTATCGACCCGGCCGCGCACTGCCGTTGCGACTTCCAATGGATTCTCCTGCTCTGCGATTGCTTCAGCGCATTCGAGACGAGGCGCATCGGTTTGCCAATGCGTATCACCAACTGCTCATGAAAAAACGAGTGGAAGAAAGCATTCTCGACGATTGCCAAGGCGTGAGCCAGAATCGGAAAAGTCTCTTGCTACAGCGATTCGGCTCCGTGAATCGACTCCGCCGGGCAAGCGTCGACGAGATTGCATCTACGGAAGGCATTGGCCGAAAGTTGGCGGAGGAAGTGCACCGCTTTTTGCAGCGGCATTGATTTGTCTGCAGTGTCGCCGAAATTTGCTGTGATTCTGACCGAAGCGAAGCGGAGTGGAGGAA
>JBARMF010000240.1:0-3195 GCA_049802315.1 Candidatus Udaeobacter sp. | reverse complement strand
ACGTAACACTAATTCCATTGCTGGTTTCGCGGCTGTTTCGCATCGTCGGCGGTGTGGAAACCACCGCGCAAGAGCTGTCGATTCCAGCCAAAAAAAGCGCAACTGGACACCGACGGCGAATCGCGGAATCAGCCATTAGAGCTTTCTTTGGCACCAATGCACTCGTTGCCATCATCGTACTGACGTTGATTACGATTTTCCTCTTTCGTGAGGGATCTGGCTTTTTCGGGCAAAATCTGGCGAATTTGCGCCTGTATCGGCAGGCAGGTCTCGAGTACGTGGACATCATTCGTGGGCAGGCCGAAAAGCAGACGGCTCTCTCGCGTCAACTCGGCGACATCCGGCTTCAACAAATGCGAGCCGGAGCGGACCATGCGGCGCTCGAAAAATTCGATGAATTTGCAAATAAATTTAGCGACACCGGCGAACAGTTAAACGGGTTGCTCTCGGACGCGACCGATCAGGCGCAGGCGCTTCGTGAGACAATGCTACAACTGGGTAGCCTTGCTGGTGCTGGTGTGATCGAAAGGGAATCGCAGGATGAATCTCGCGCCTCTCCCCCCACGCCTGCTGGCAACGAAGCGGAGCAGATGGCTGCGCTTCGTTCTGCAACGGACAAGTTCGCGCAAATTGCCGATTCGATGAAGGCGCAGATAAACGAACTGCTGGTAGCGTCTCCGGCGTTAACGAATGCCAACGCGCGCAAAGCCTTCGCAAACTGGAAAGCCGAAGTTGAAGAGTATTTGAAGCAGCTTCCCGCAGTTGCCGAAAAACTTCGCGCGTGGGACCCGAACGAACGAGTGCCCGCGTATCGCGCCATTACCTCTTTTCTGTTTGGCACGCAGTGGATCACGGCAAGTTTTTGGCAGGATTGGTACGGCATCATTCCCTTGTTTGTGGGTTCGCTTTTGGTTTCGGTCGTTGCGCTGCTACTTGCTGTTCCTCTTGGAGTCTGTGCAGCGATCTACGTAAGCGAGGTTGCCTCACCGATTGAGAAGAGCCTGATCAAACCGTACATCGAATTCATATCGGCGATCCCGTCGGTCGTGTTGGGTTTCTTCGGGATTGCTGTTCTCGGAGAAACGATCCGTGCTATCTCACATGCCTGGTTCATGCAGTGGGTGCCGTTCTTCCCCATCAGTGAGCGCCTGAATGTGTTCACCGCGGGCTGTTTGCTCGCGCTGATGGCTGTGCCGACGATTTTTACTCTCGCTGAAGACGCACTGCGCAATGTGCCTCGCGGTTTCAAGGAAGCTTCCTACGCTTTGGGTGGAAATCGGCTTCAGACGATCGTGCGCGTGCTCGTGCCCGCGGCACTGTCAGGGATCGTGTCGGCAGTGTTGCTCGGACTAGGCCGCGTCATCGGAGAAACGATGGTGGTGCTGCTTTGCGCCGGCAATCGGATCGCCATTCCTGATTTTACACAGGGACTCGGTGCATTTTTCCAACCGGTGCACACCATGACGGGAATCATCGCGCAGGAAATGGGCGAGGTCGTTCGCGGCAGCATCCACTACCGCGCGCTGTTCATGGTGGGCCTTATGCTGTTCGCAATCACTCTGTCCATCAATTACGGCGCCCAGAAGCTCGTTAGGCGATATCGCATGAGCCTCGGCTAAACATGCATTTCGAGATTTTAGGATGTTTGAAACGCAGAACTTACAAAATAAACTCTCCGCTTTGCTAGGCGAAACTGTAGCCGGGGGCGATGACCCCGGCCGCCGTTGCGGCTTTTGCCGCGCGCCAAGCCGCCGCGGTCAACGCCCGCGGCTACAACCAAATCCGGAATAAATGGTCGCCGCCTCTTCCAACAGCAGGCGCAGTTTTGTCCAAACGTTCATGTTTTGGGCGTTTCGCGGCGCCACGTACTTTGTGCTCGCGTGCGCCACCTACATTTTTCTCGATATCGCGATCAAAGGAAGCCGGACGGTATTCACCAATCACGCGCCGTTCATCAATGTGAAATTTCTGACAGAGCCGCCGCAAACGCTCTACGTCTTCGACTATCAGGGCAAAAAAATGGAGCTGAGCGATCGGGAATTCCGGAAATGGCAGGAAACGCACAAGGAACCCGTGGACGCCACCAGCATCGCGTATTCTGCCGGCGGAATTTGGCCGTGCATAGTTGGCACGGCACTGCTCGTGATCGGGTCGATGATTGTGGCGCTGGTGATCGGAATCAGTGCGGCGATTTATCTGAGCGAATACAGCCGCGACACGCACTTTATTCGCTTCATTCGCGTCGCTATCTTAAATCTTGCTGGCGTGCCATCGATCGTGTTTGGCCTGTTCGGGTTTGGGTTGTTCGTAATCTTTTTTGGCTGGAACGTTTCGCTGATTGCGGGGTGGTTCACCTTGGGTCTGATGATTTTGCCGGCAATCATTACCGCGAGCGAAGAATCGTTGCGCGCGGTGCCGAAAGGTTTGCGCGAAGGTTCGCTGGCCCTTGGCGCGACCAGTTGGCAAACCATCCGCAAGAACGTTCTACCTTATGCGGTGCCGGGCATTTTGACTTCTTCAATTCTCGGCATCGCCCGCGTTGCGGGTGAAACCGCTCCGATCATGTTCACGGCGGCCTACGCGATGCGCGACGAAATGCCGTGGCAGGTGACCAAATGGACGGATTTCTTTTTCCAGGGGGTCATGGCGCTCCCGTACCACATTTATGTCGTTAGCTCGAAAATTCCGCAGAACGAATACACCGAACGCGTTCAGTACGGGACGGCGTTGGTTTTTCTGATAGTCGTAATGCTGATTGCATTAGCCTCCATTGTGCTGCGGGAGAGACAAAGGAGACGCTTATCATGGTAACCGTGATGGAACCGCCACAGACAGTTCGGCCACAAACCCCACCGGAACCTCTTAAACCGGTAACAAACCAGACAGAGAAACTTCAGGTAATGATCGACGTGCGAGAAGTCGATTTCACTTACGGCGATAACAAGGTCCTGCACAATATCTCGCTGAAAATGCCGCCGCGAGCCGTGACTGCTTTTATTGGACCGTCCGGCTGTGGGAAGACGACTCTTTTGCGTTGCATCAATCGGATGAACGATCTGGTTGACGGGTCGGGCATTAGCAAGGGCGCGATTCACGTCGACGGCGTCGATATCAATTCGCCTGGATTGGACGTGGTCGATTTGCGACGGCGTGTGGGAATGGTGTTTCAAAAATCGAACCCGTTTCCAAAGTCGA
>JBARMF010000239.1:0-3233 GCA_049802315.1 Candidatus Udaeobacter sp. | reverse complement strand
GTTCGCTCGAAAATCACGGATTCAGTGGCAAGCTTGTTCAGGTTCGGCGCGTGAACCTTGGCACCTCCGTAGCACGCGAGCGTGTCCGCGCGTTGCTGGTCGGGAAGAAACAGAATTAAGTTCGGCTTTCGTTGTGCGGCCATGAAGTACGAGTCCGCAGTAAATCAGCGGTCGCTATCGACTGCAATGATTCAACTGTAGCCGTCGCGCTGTGGGCGACGCGCACGCTTCCAGCAGGAAAGCGGCTACAGGCATGGCGCGGCTTCCTGGACTTTGTACTGGCAGACACGTCCGCGCCTTGAAAAACGGCCACAAGTTGCCGCATCTGTTTTAGCGCCAAAGGCGCTATTTCACTTTAAGCCTGGGGCATCGCCCCAGGATTCGATTGCTCTGTAAACAAGCGCTGAAAGCGCGATTCATCCAGATCCTGTGCTTGGCAGTGAATCACGCTTTCAGCGCTGATGTTAACCGTTCCATAGATCCTGGGACGTTGTCCCAGGCTCGATATTGAATGCTGCGCATTTGCCGCTGGCCACCGACATGTCACCGCAGTCTGAAATTCGTCGCAACGTTCCCTGATTCAGTGTTTCATCATCCGCATGAAACGCTTTTTGATTCTACACGTTTTCGGCTCGTTACTCGTTACGATGGCGCAGGGCGCGACAAGTTTTGAGTTGGCTGCTAAAGCGACGAACGAGCTCGGGGTCGACCTCCACCGGCAGCTCGCGACAGGTGACGAAAACCTCTGCATCTCCCCTTACTCAATCGATAGCGCGTTGGCCATGACGTTCGCCGGCGCCGACGGCGAAACGCTCAGCGAGATGGCGCGTGTTCTGCATTTTCCAAATGGCGGCGATGTGCCCGCCTCGTTCTCCACGCTTCAGAAGTCGCTCGAAGAAATGAGCGTGAAAACAGCCGAGCTGGCAAAAAATTCCAAAAAATTCGGCGGCCCGAGCGAACCGATCACGTTGAACATCGCCAACCGGCTCTTTGCGCAGAAGGGCTACCATTTTCGGGAGACGTTTCTCTCATTGGTAAAACAGAATTTCGGCGGTGCATTCGAGCCACTGGATTTCGTGGCTGATCCCGCGGCGGCCACGCAGCGAATCAACAAGTGGGTGGCAGACCAGACACGTGACCGAATTCGCGATCTCATTCCCGGAGGCGCGTTGGATAAGACGACTCGACTCGTCCTGGCGAACGCGCTTTACCTGAAAGCGCCGTGGGCGAGTGAGTTTTCCCAAAGCGCGACCAAATCCGAGCTGTTCTTTGTTCGCGGCGCACCTGTTGGTGTTCCTATGATGCGAAAGACTGATAAGAACTTCGGTTACGCAAGACACGAAGGATTCACTGTCGTAAGCCTCCCCTATGCAGGCAACGAGCTGCAGTTTGTCGTTCTTCTTCCTGACGAGATTAATGGGCTGCGACAGCTTGAATCGAAACTGAGCGCCGATGTCCTCACCGGCTGCGCAAAACTCGAAAAGCGCGATGTCGATCTGTATCTCCCAAAGTTCAAACTCCAGCCGCCGACCATTACTTTGGCCAAACAATTTGAAGCGCTCGGGATGAAGACCGCATTTAATCAACCAAAGGGTAGCGCGAACTTCGACAAGATCGCACCGCGAACACCGGACGATTACCTCTACATCTCGCAGATTTTCCACAAAACGTTCATCGCGGTGGACGAAAAAGGAACCGAAGCAGCGGCCGCGACGGCCGTGGCGATGATGGCAGCCACGGCGTTGCGATCACCTCCCCCGCCGCCAATCGAAGTGAAAGTCGATCGCCCGTTTGTTTATGCTATTCAGCACGTGCCCAGCGGCGTCTGCTTGTTTCTTGGTCGCGTGACTGACCCGCGCTGACCAAGGAGTGACGGTTTCCCAACCGTCACATTCTGATTCGGCGGCTGCCCAAGCCGCCGCTCCTTGGAATCGGGAATCGCGTTTCACGTACGTGTTCAGCGCCAAAGGCGCAGCATTCATCCTCAGCCTTGGGCAGCGCGCAAGGAAGACCATCAATGCAGAACATAAGCGCTGAAGGCGCGAATCATTGGCGCGTTGAAGCGCGCTTTCAGCGCTGGTTCGATATGCAACCAGAAATCCTGTGGTGTTACCGCAGGCTAATGTGAAAAGAGCGCCGTTGGCGCTAGACAGATGCCATTTCACAGAGAGCAACCTAGAACAGAGACTCTGCCTCGTAAGTCAATTCGCCATTCACAATCCGCGCCGCGGGTGTGTACGGATGTGGATCGACTTTGTTTGCACCGAGAATGTGCAGCACTTCGACCCCGCGCGCTTTCAGGTAATCCGCGACCAGCGAGCGATGGCAACGCCACCACACTGCTTCCGCGCACATGATCGCGATGGCGCAAGGAGTGACGGCTTCCCAGCCGTCACGCTCATTTCGACCCCGAATGCTTTCGGGGTCGCTCCTTGCAAAGGCGAGAAGACGTTCTACGCCCTTTTGGAATTGCTCGGTCTCCATGTAATCGGCGTACCCGCGGAACGATGCGTTGCGCCATGCAGTGTTGCGCGAGTCTGGCTTGGATTTTCGTTTACCACCGAGCTCAGGGAAATGTTCGTAATGGATTCCGTGCACATTCAGCGATTCCGCCAGCGCGTCCTTGTTGAAGTGCGGATAACGCTTGGAGCCTGGCCACGCGCGCACGTCGGCCAGCAAGTTGATCTGGTTTTCCTTCAGCAACGAAATGAAGTCATCGATCGTCCGTGTCGAGTGCCCGATGGTCCAGATTCGCATGGTTCAAGTAAAAGACGTCTCGCCGTTTTCGCGAATCGAGCGCCTGCTGTAGCGGCGGTCTCAGACCGCCGAACGCGAGCGGATGTGATTACGTCCCGACGAGCAAATGGGGAGCGCGTGCGCCTCGCACGCTGGCGATGGCGCCCTCGCCATCGCGAACTTTTACAGATACGCGCATCCGTGCGTTGCTACTTATATGGCATTTCGGCGAGGCGCCGAAATGTGCGGGCGAGGCGCCCGCGCTCCCCGGACTTGCTGCTTAGCGCGGGTAATTGCACAATCTTGCGTGAGCGAATTTCAATTTGGCGGCAATTCGTCCATGTTATTCGTGTAATCGTGATTCAATTTTCTCGACATGAGCAAAGTTTATCCTAACGCCACCGCCGCGCTTAACGGCCTGCTTCACGACAACATGACGATCGCTGCGGGCGGGTTCGGGCTGTGCGGCATTCCGGAAAATCTGATCGCCGCGTTGC
>JBARMF010000238.1:0-7434 GCA_049802315.1 Candidatus Udaeobacter sp. | reverse complement strand
ACAGCCGCTTCGAAAGAAGTGACCGGCGAAATCGTCGATATGATGTGTTACGTCGATCATAACGCCGTCGGCGAAAAGCATGGTCAATCTTGTGGCGCGAAATGCATCAAGAGCGGCGGTCCCGCCGGGATCGTTAGCGACGGCAAAGCGTATCTGGTCGTCGGCGAACACAAGCCGATGAACGATCAATTGGCTGAGTACTGCGGCAAAACGGTCACATTGAAGGGCAAAATGGCCGAGCGCGGCGGGATCGCCATGATCGAGAACGCCGAGATCGTAAAGAAGTAAACCACTCACGCACGCCGGTCATTCCGAGCGAAGTCGAGGAACCCCGTGGCATTGCGCTGCGGTAATTTCGCGGGATCCTTCGACTCTGCTGCGCTCCGCTCAGGATGACAGCTAGTCATTTGTAATACGGCCGCAACGAGGGCCGTAGTTTTCCAATTCGAAGAGCGTTTTCGATTTGCAAATCAGGGACGTCCTCATCGGACAGGTTTCGAATCTCGCGTGATTCGAGCGCAGCGATGGGCAATCCGTCGCGAAACAGAATGCGGTTCGCGGTGAACGCAGGGATCCGTGCTCCTGGTGTGAGAATACCCTGCAAATTTAACGGATCGGCAGCACTCAACGTTATCAGCTCGCCGTTTGACGAAGTCTTGCGGATCGACCGCAACAAACCGATCGCTTCCGGCAACGCGAATTGTTCGCCACTTACTCCGCCAACGAAATAACCGCCGCGAATTTCACCGCGTGCTTCCCATCGCCGATAAATTCGTCCCAGCTCGTACCACGTAACAGGGAAACTCTCTCGTTCAAGCAATCGGCGGAACACAATTCCGTACCGGCGCAGCAAAACCCGTGCGAATTTTTCAATCGCCGCCTCGCGCGGGCCGGCGCCGTTTGATGCGCCCGTTGTTGTTAAAAAGGCACCGCTCTTCGGCAACAATGACCAGCGACCTGCAAACTCGATGCTCGCAAGATTTGTTCTGCGCCGGCGTTTTGTAGGATTTCGGCCAAAGGTCGGTCGTTTATTTGAAGGAACGAGAAGCGCACGTAACCCGTCGAAACTATCTGAAGTTACCAGACCGAGCGCCGCCAGCTGTGACAAAGCGTCTTCAATTTGGGAGGGTAACAGGCCGCTGCGGTTGGCCAGTTCGCTGAAGAAAAGCGCACCGCCGCTTTGCAGTGCCTCAAACACACCTTGACTGTTAACAGAGAGTTCAGTTGCCCGGTTCGGCGAAGTCAACATCAGCCAATCGGCGAGATTTTCGCGTAGATAAAGCGCGATTGGACTCGTCCGCAACGGCGCCGATGCACGTGCGTTTGAATTTTGCGGAGCGCTCAAACGTCCCCAGCCAATGCGACCAGAAAAACAGAGCCGGTCCAGCCATTCGGGATCATAATCGGCCACACGTGCTGAGAGCACCGCCGATTCCCACGCAGCCAGTGGCAACTCGCAACCGTCGAGCTGTTCCAGGACAGATTGCAAGCCTTCCAGACCTTCGGTCCGATGTTCGTGATCCGCTCGCTGCCAGGCAAAAAGGAAACGATAGAAATCGTGAATCGAGACCGGCTGAATTTCCGCGCGCAATCGATCGATCGTGAGCCGATGAATTCGCGCCAACAATCTGCGATCGCACCATTCTTGCTCAGTGGACGCGGCGCCACCGCCGCGTTGAATAGCAACGCTCCGCGACGAGGGCGTCGCCTCTACAGTCGCGCCTGGATGAAATTTTCCGCGCAACACAAAACCTTCCGCTTCGAGTGCGAGCATTGCCGCGTCAATATCTGACTGTTGCAAAACCAGTGTATTTGCGACCTCGCTGACGGTGATTGGTCCGCAAACCTCCATGCGACCGCGAACCAATTCGCGAATCGCATCGCTACGGTCCCAAGTCTTTCCATGCATGGAATCGGGCAGAACCAAGTCCGGCCCACAGACAGCGTTCGGATAGATCGCCCGAAGCATCGGAAGCCGTTCCGCCGCGACGTAAAAAAGTTTATCGCCAGTCTGAAGTTGCGCTGCTCGATTGGAGGCAACGAGTTCTTCCAATAAGTGCCCCGTAACTGCGTCGTTGCATTCAAAGGTAGCGCATGCGTCTCGCTTGCGTTCCACTGGCGGCGCAAGCCGGAGGCTCGCGCTACTATCGCCGCCCGACGTTCGGTGAATCTCATCGCGCGTCATTACGCCGATCAACATCAGCGCGTCATGCAGTTCATCGGCGTTCGTTGCTTCGGGCCAGGCTTCAGTCTTAACCTTTTCGATTGCGGCGGCGTCGAGAACCCCAAGTCCGTCGCTGCCGTTTCTTTCCGAGGCGCGACGCGTGTAAACGGCTTGAGTCCGGCGTTCTTCCAATGGCGCGTTGTCGAGAAACGCGTACGGTCGCGCATTCAGGATTTCGGCAGCGAGCGGCGACGGCTCCGGCAAATCGCGCGCGATACAACGGATCTCGCCGTGCTCGATTCTGCGCAACACTTCCTCCAATCCATCGATGTCCATTGCTTCGGTGAGGCAATCATCAATCGTCTGCTTCACCAGCGGATGATCCGGAATCTCGCGGTCGCCCACGATGTGCTCCAGGCACGCGAGCTGATCCGGGAAAACTGCCGCCAAAAGATTTTCGGATTCCATCCGTTGAAGCGGAGCGGCGATTTTCGCGCCGCCACGGAAACGCGGCACGGCGAGCGAACGGGTTGCATTCCAGCGCCAGCGAATCGTGAACATTGGCGCGTCGAGCAACGCTTGAATAAGCAGGTCGCGAACTGTTTTGGAATTGAGATACCGAAAAACCTCGTCGAGAGGAAATGAATGCTGCGTACCGAGCGAAATCACGATCGCGTCATCAGTCGCTGCTGCCTGCAGTTCGAAATTGAACGAACGGCAAAAGCGTTTTCGCAGTGCCAAACCCCAGGCGCGATTGATTCGGCTGCCGAAAGGCGCATGCAAAACGAGCTGCATTCCGCCCGATTCATCGAAGAAGCGCTCGAGCATCAATGTTTGCTGTGAGGGAATTACGCCTAACGAACGATATGCGTCCGCAAAATAGGCGGCGACCTGTTCCGCGGCGTTTTGTGGCAACTGAAATTCTTTAGCGACCCATTCAATGGCGTTATTGGTAGGGACGGCGCGCTGCGCCGTCCGGTCGCCGCAGCGCGGCGACCCTACCAGGATTTGTTCGATTTCGATACGCAAATTAGAAACCGCGCACGAAAGCTCGTTGGTTCGCGCGGGAGCTTCGCCCAGCCAAAATGGAATTCCCGGCGGCTGACCTTTTGCGTCCTCCACCCTAACGACCCCGGAATTCACGCGCAGTATCCGCCACGACGCGTTTCCCAGTTGAAAGATATCTCCAGCGAGACTTTCGACCGCGAAATCTTCGTTGACTGTGCCCACGAAAGTTTCTGAGGGCTCGAGGATCACTCGATAATCGGTGTTATCAGGAATAGCTCCGCCCGACGTTAGTGCAGTCAACCGGGCTCCGCGTCTGCCGCGCAAACGATGATTGATCGCATCATGATGAATCAATGCCGAGCGCCGCCCGCGCTTTGTACTGAAACCTTCTGCGAGCATTGTCACGACTTGGTCGAACTCAACGCGCGTGAGATTGCGGTACGGCCACGCTGAACAGACGAGCTCGAAGAAGTTGTTCTCATCCCAATCTTCCGTGGAAGCTGCGGCAACGACTTGCTGCGCCAACACGTCGAGCGCTTTTTCGGGAATGGTGAGCCGATCCAGTTCGCCACGATCAACACTACGCAGCAGCGCCGCGCACTCGATCAATTCGTCGCGGCTCAACGGGAAGATCCGGCCTTTCGGCAAACCGCCGCGCTTATGTTCAGCTCGACCGACGCGTTGCAGCAATGTTGCTATCGAGCGCGTCGTGCCTAACTGGCAAACAAGATCAACCGAGCCAATATCAATTCCCAACTCCAGCGAAGCCGTTGCGACGAGCGCTTTCAATTCGCCGCGCTTCAGTCGGTCTTCCGCGTCGAGACGCAGTTTTGCGGAAAGACTTCCGTGATGTGAAGTCACGGCGTCGGCGCCCAGCAACTCGCTCAGGTGATGTGTGACACGCTCAGCCATGCGACGCGTGTTGACGAAAACCAAAGTCGTTCGATGCGCCTCGATTAATTCTGCGAGCCGACGGTAAACTTCCTCCCAAACCTCATTCGACATCACCGCTTCAAGCGGCGACTTCGGCATTTCGATCGCCAGATCCAGTTCGCGGCGGTGACCGATATCGATGATCTCGCAATCCGGTTCGCCAGCTTCATCCACGGCGCGAGTGCCTACAAGGAAACGCGCGACTTCTTCGATCGGTTTTTGCGTTGCGGATAAACCAATTCGTTGCAGCGGAGCTTGCACTAGCGCGGCCAAACGTTCGACGCTCAGCGCAAGGTGCGCGCCACGACGGTCATCCACCACCGCGTGGATCTCATCGAGGATAAGCGTGCGCGCAGTGCCCAACATTCTCCGGCCGGATTCGGACGTGAGCAGCAGATATAGCGACTCGGGCGTGGTAACCAGAATGTGCGGCGGCCTTTTGATCAGCGCCTGGCGTTGCGCCGCAGTCGTATCGCCGGTGCGTACCTCGGCGCGAACATCGATGTCGCGGCCATTTGCCTCGGCCAGTAACGCGCGAATTCCGGATAGCGGTTCCTGAAGATTCTTCCGGATATCGTTGCTTAACGCCTTGAGCGGCGAGACGTAAACGACTTGCGTTTCATCAGGCAAATGATCTTCGGCGCCCCGTCGAAACAATCCATCCAGCGAAGCGAGAAACGCAGCCAGCGTTTTGCCCGAGCCAGTAGGCGCAGAAATCAGCACGTGCCGGCCGGATTGAATAGCCGGCCAACCTCGCATTTGTGGTTCGGTCGGTGAACCGAATGTTTGTTCGAACCATCTGGTGACCGCGGGATGAAAGTGGAAGGACTGCATGGGAACCGATGAGTGGAACAAGTAATTTAGATGTCCGCGCAAGAAAGAAAAGTAGCGCAGGCTTCCAGCGTGTAGGGCAAGCGAGCATCTTGCCTGCCGAATCTGCGTAGGCGCTTAATCCGCGTTCGCCACTAAAACGATGACCTCAGTTTCTTCGGCAGGCGGGACGCCCGCCGGCCCCACAGACAAGATGTCTGTGCTACTTATTCGCGCGCAGAGCGATCACTTCCCGCAACATGCGCAGGCTGTCGCGGAAAAAACTGACTTTACTGCCCGCGGCATGGTTCCAACGCACTGGAACTTCGCGAATCCCCAAACCGGCCTGATGCGCGCGATAAAGCAGCTCCACATCGAACGCGAAGCCTTCGATCCGCGCCATTTCAAGAATCGGCCGGCACGTCTCGAGGCGAAACGCCTTGAATCCGCATTGCGTATCCCAAAATGGCAACCCGGTAGCCACTCGCACCAGCAAATTGAAAACACGGCCGCCCTGCTCGCGCCGCCACGGCTGATGCACACCGATCAAGCTGCGATCCAAAGCGCGCGAACCAAATGCGATGTCCACTTCGCCATTTGTGATGGGCTCGATGAGTTTCGGCGTCTCCTCAAGTGGCGTGGAAAGATCGGCGTCGGAAAATAGCCCGATTGGTGTCCGTGCAGCAAGCAATCCAGATCGCACAGCAGCGCCCTTTCCGCGGTTCGGAAAATTCTCCAGCAAACGCGTGGTGACGGGTGCCAACTTTAATCTTTCACGCGCGATTGCTCCCGTCGCATCGGTGGATCCGTCGTTCACAACGATCAATTCACTTTTCGGCGCGTTGGCGGCAAGATAATCGATTGTGAGCTGCAGCGTTTGGCCGACGCGGCCTTCTTCGTTAAAGCATGGAATGACGATCGAAAATGCTGGCAACATGGGATTCGTTAATCGTTAAAGCGTGAATCGTTGAAGCGTTAAAGCGCAAACGACTTTGTCATTCTGAGCGAAGCGAAGAATCTCTGATGTTTTTTACGGCGACGCCAAAGTGAACGCCCGAGATGTTTCGCTTCGCTCAACATGACAGTAATAGGCAACCCGTTTCAACGCTTCAACGGATCACGACCCTAGCGGTAAATCTCCACCACAAACTTGCCCTTCGGATCGACGTAGCCGCGATACATGCCGTTTGTATTAAATGGCATTGTGATCTCACCATTCCTGTCGATTGCGATCAAACCGCCGGTGCCGCCGAGCTGTTTCACAGTGTCAAGAGCAGTCTGAGCCGCTTCCTGCAATTTTACGCCGCGATGTTGCATTAGCGCAGAGACTTCATGCGCCGCTGCGACACGAATGAAATATTCGCCGTCGCCTGTGCAGGAAACCGCGCACGTCTGATTATTCGCGTAAGTTCCTGCGCCGATCACTGGCGTATCGCCGATTCGTCCGGGCATTTTGTTTGTTGTTCCGCCGGTCGAAGTCGCCGCCGCCAAATTACCGTCTTGGTCCAGCGCGACTGCACCAACGGTCCCGTGTCGATCTTGATCGGTAATGAGAAAGCTTGTCCCCGCGCCGCTGGCGCGGTTTTTTTCGGCAGCCTTCATCTTCTGCAGAGCGTCCCATCGTTGCTGCGTAAAAAAATATTTTTGATCCACCAGTTCGATCCCGTTTGCTTTCGCGAACGCTTCCGCCCCTGCGCAATCGAGCATCACGTGCGGAGATTTTTCCATTACCAGCCGGGCGAGGTTAATAGGATTTTTTATGTGTTGCACGCTTCCGACTGCGCCAGCCTTCAAGGTCTTTCCGTCCATAATGGATGCGTCCATCTCGTTCGTGCCGGCGCTGGTAAATACAGAACCGCGCCCGGCGTTGAAGTGTGGATCATCCTCCAACACGCGCACAGCTGCTTCCGTCGCGTCGAGACTTGATCCGCCGCGCTTCAAAATTTCGTAGCCAGCCGTCAACGCGCGTTCAAGCCCTGCTCGATATTCATGCTCTTTTTCCGGCGTCATCGAGCTGCGCTCAATCGTTCCGGCGCCTCCGTGGATCGCGAGTCCAATTTTCTTTGTTTCCATGTTTGGATTGTTATCGGGCCGTATTTCCGACGCCGCAGCATTAAAGAGCATGACAGCAAAGAAGCAATTGGCTGCGCAAGCTCGAGTGAGTCTCATCAGCGCAAATGTAACGCTCCAGCTCATGGAATGTCGACGGGGTTTGACCAGACGCACAGCGAGCGACGGTTTGGGCAGCCCCGAAAGCTTTCGGGGCTGGGAAGCCGTCATTCCTTGGACCGCGATTCCGGCGCGAGCAAGTTTGCGCTTTTCCCTAGAGCGAAGTGAGGCAATGTCTGCTCCATGCCTAACGCCGAATCACGTCGCACGATGTCAGGTCCGCTGGAGGTCGTTGAGATCCAGCGCAGTTTTCTGCGCGAGCTCGGCAGCGTTTTCTGGTTCATTGTAAACACATTCCAGGAAAGCATGGAACGCGTGCAGCAGCGTCGCGCCCCGTTCCGTGCAGCCAG
>JBARMF010000237.1:0-3219 GCA_049802315.1 Candidatus Udaeobacter sp. | reverse complement strand
GACCCAGCACAAAAAGCGCACTGACGCACAGGACTCTGACAAATGCGGACTTCATTATGACTAGTCTCTACGCAATTTCGTCACCAATCTTCAAGCAAAATCCAGGAATGCGCCTTGGCAGAGTCATAACTGTTTTTCGGCAAATCTAAGGAGGGAATACGTCACGGCAGGGCGCTGTAGCCAGATCAAACATCGAACATCGAACATCAAACATGTTGTTCCTTGAACTGTTTCATAAACTCATGGCCAGTGGAACGATTCATTGCGTGGCGCCCTTTAGCTTTCTTTGCGAACTCTTCCCACGGCTGCAGTTTCCAAGGGTGCATTTCGTATACAAAAATTCCAGACTTTACTGCCGGGTCGCTTGCCACGATCGCCTTCGCCTCTGCCTCGTCAGAAACTTCCAGTAAGACAGCTCCACCTGCATTGTCGGTAAGGGGACCCGCTAGCCTCATGGAACCCTTGATGTAAAGGCTTAGCATGTACTTTTCGTGCTCTTTGAGTGGTTGCTCCATTACCGATTTTCCAGTCAACCACGCGCTGCCCGGCCGATACACGACAAGGTACGTTGCTTTGATTGCTGTTTGCTGCGGATTGACCGTTTCAGTGAGGCTCTGTGCGGGGCAGTAAGATCGGCGCAAGGCTGAGCACGAGATACAAGATGATCGAAGCAACTGTGGCAGCCATGGGTCCAACGAAAACAAGCCGAGAGCGATCGTCATCGTAGCCAAGTTCTGTTTCACCTGAAACTGTTTTAATCACCTGAAACGTAAACATCGCACCGGGTGGCCGTTCGCTCGCTCGATTCGTTAGGTGTTTTGTCGCTGCCCACTGGCTTTCTATAGCTGCAGAAACTCGTGCAGGATGCGCAAACCTGCAAAGTACAGCGACGACAGCGGATGTCTCTGACTGCTAAGCTCGCTTTCCGTCGCTGCGGCTCTGTACACGCAAGAATCGCTGCGTACGTAAAAGAAAACGTGACCGACGTCGGGCTGGGGAAACGGACTCGCTGGCATAAGTACGTGCTTCTGCTGCCGAGCCTCTCGTATAAAAGCTTCTGCCGCGGGACGAACCGGTTCGACGACACCTGCGGCGAAAAATCCACCACCAGTGCTGCGGAGGACGCGTGCGGTACCGTCGCTAAACGCGACGGTCGTAACAGTGGCTTGCGGGTAAGCGATCTCCATGATCGCTGCCCAAGGCTCGTCGGGTGAAGCCGGCGCCGGAACTTCCTCGGGACGCAGGATCTCGAAATATTTCGCGCGCAGATCAGCAAAGACGTTGTCGCGCGCCATACCGCCTAACGAAACACAAGATCAGCGACCGCGAGCCCGGTAAAGCGGGCCACAGAGCCAAAGCGTGGGTGGCAAACACACGAAACGTCAGTAGCAGCCTTGCTCGCTGTTCGCTGCATCGCCTGGTTATATGGTTGCGACCAATACTGCTTGTACAAGGCACACGTCTCCGGGTAAGTCTGGGCGAAGTATACCATTAGCTGTTGGCTCACTAAAGGATTCATCGAGTTGGGATACGATAATCCGGGCACGATATATTCTAACAAACCACGACGACGCGCCGGTGGCTCGCTACGGATAAACTCGGCGAAACGCCTGTCGCCGATAACTGCGAGCAACTCCCAAGGGATGGACAACCACGCTTCGTTGTCGCCGCTATGGTACTCGGAGCGCGTGAAGATGGTATGGAGGGCCGAGAAGCCCCCGCTCATCGCCTCCTCGAACGTGCGGCGATATGGCAGACGCGGCTTCGTGCTCTCCTCCTCACATTCGGTTCGGCAGTACTCGAGAATATTCTTCCGTGCGTCCGAAGGCCGACGGACATACTCTGGTCTCGACGCGCAGGCAGAGAGAACTACCGCCGCTGAACACGATGTGATGACAGCGAGCGCTCTCACGCCAAACGAGGCCAAGCGGAGCGACCGCCGCCGGGAGCGAGGCAGGCTTCGCTTGAAACGATCTTCATCATCTAAAATGTGAATGCGCTATCCTTGACCTAACCACGTGTCTGCATCGCCTCGTTAGACGTCTAGCGTTGCTGCTCCCGATGCTCTTTCATAACGCGCTCATAGACCCGATTAAATCCAGCCGACGTCTCCGTCGAGACAAGTCGCTTCTCATCGAAAGCTGAAACAAACCCACAGATCTTGTTTCCGCAAAACTGGAAGTCGGCTCGTGCGAGCCCTTGGCGCGGATCATCCCAATAGTACCACCAGATTTCGCGAGCTGGCGCGTCGCCGGTCTCGAGACTGATTTCTGCGGGCAGACCAAGCCGCGCCACGAGCTGTCGCTTCGTCATACCCATGTAGCTGGGCCTCTCCTTGGCAATCGCAAATACGCTAACGAACAAACTCAAGGCTACAACGGAGCAAATCAGCGATGAACGCACCATACATCTAGACCTTATGGCTGCCGGCGCTAGGTGAGCGCGCGAGCACGGAGTTGAAGAGAGGGGTGTGTTTGCCGTTCATATTTTCGCGGGCTACTCCTCCTTTTTTGAGGTGGAGCAGAGCCGCACCAACCCCGAATGCGTTCGGGGTTGCAGTTTTAAACAACTCGAACAAACAAACACACTCAAATGAAAAAAGAACTCTATCTTGGACTGGATGTCCACAAGGACTGTATCATCACGGAAGTGGCCCGCCACGGCGGAGAAACTACGGAAGGGCGCAAGGGGGAAGTGCGCGGGAGCGGCGCATCAGCAACGCATAGATGGCATGTAAGGGAGCGGGCGAGTTGTTAAACTCACCCGCTCTATGAAAAATACAATCGTTCATCACGAAGGGGCGGCCTCACTCAAGGTCGCCGTTAACAAGATAAAACTTTCCGGCTCGATCATCAAGATCGGTCTGGATGTGCACGCGCGGCTCTATGTCGCGGTAGCGCAATACAATCAGCTCTTGCAAGCTGGTCACGTAGTACACGTGGTCTACGAAGCATGCGGGTTTGGGTTTGGTCTCTATCGAGAATTAAAAGCGCTCGGGGTTCACTGTTACGTGATTGCTCCACGCAAACTCGATGAGCAGTGTACCCGAGTAAAGACTGATCCGCGCGATGCCACTACGCTGTGTCAGCGACTGTCGCGTTACGTGGAAGGTAACACGCGGGAGCTGGCCGTGATTCGGGTGCCGAGCGAAGCGGAGGAACAAGCCCGGCATGTTTCACGGCAACGCGAACAGTTGGTGCGGCATCGCCAGAAGCTCGA
>JBARMF010000236.1:0-5949 GCA_049802315.1 Candidatus Udaeobacter sp. | reverse complement strand
GCTACGATTTCATAGATTTCTTCGGGAACAAAAACCTCTACCAATCCAGCGCCGGCTCTGAGCGCACCTTGTGAAGCCATCAGCGCCGCGCCGACGAATCCTTTGGAGCCGGCCACCACGCCGACGCGGCCAAATTGATTCTTGTAGGAGCTATATTTGCGTCTCGGCAGCAAAGCGCGAAAGGCGGTCGGGCTGGCAATGATTTCTTTCGGTTTCGTTTTCGGTGGCCGCAATTCGGCGAGTGGAACAATCTCGATCCGGCCCACATAATTAACCGCGCCGTCAGCGACGAGACCCGGCTTCGCGTAACCAATCGTAAGGGTAAAATCGGCGACCACGCAGTCGCGATCTGCCTTGCCTGAATCGGTGTCGAGACCAGTTGGAAGATCTACCGCAAATACGTAGGCGCCGTTTGTTGTCCGCAGTTGATTAATGGCGCGACAGGCAGCGCCGATCGGCTCGCGGAGCGTTGGTTTTGCGCCAACGCCGAGCAAACCATCCAGAATGACAAGCGGAGCGGCAACGTTCGAACACGCTTCTGTAAAGGTTGCATCCTGCGTTGCGGATATCTGGTCTGTGTCACCCGGCGAAAGTTCGATAAGCGAGGCGACCAGATCCGTATTCGCCGTTTTCGATGGCACGGTGCCCAAAATCGTCGGCGAGCTACCGTACAGGTCCCCGAGCTTCTTGCGCGTCAGATCGCTGCAATCAGCTTCTTTGAAAGCGAGACGCACTTCAATTTTCCATCCGTGCCGCTCTAAACACTGCGCCGCAAATAATGCGTCTCCCGCGTTATGTCCTTTCCCGGCGAACACGATGCATCGACCGGGTTTCGGAAAAAATTGTGTCACCGCCTGAGCAACACCGACGCCGGCCTTGTTCATTAGCGCCTCGACTTGCACGCCACTGGCAAACGCAGCGTGTTCAGCGGCGCGCATCCGCGCCGACGTCAAAATTGGCAGGTCCAATCAACCCTCCTGATCGGATGACGCCACACGCGCTTCGATCCCGGCCGGTTTCGATGAAGTCTTCTTTTTATGTCGACTGGTTTTCCTCGCCGAACGCTTTGAGCGGCTCTTTTTGGATCGGGTGACCTTGGTTTGATCCATGTACGGTTGCAGCGGAATACTTTCGTCTGTCGCGACTCGGGTCGTACTAAAGGAACTCGCGACAGAACCGCGGCTCCGGACTCCGGCTGCAATCTCTTCGGCAAGTTTTTGACGATAAGAAGCATTTTGAGCATACCCCGCTTCGGTCGGGTTAGTCAGAAAACCACACTCGACGAGCACGGCCGGTATGTTTGTCCTCCGCAAGACGAAGTAGCCACGGCGACGCACGCCGCGGCTCGGTGACGGCGCGCCTCCGACAACGTAATGATGAATCGCCGACGCGAGGGCTAAGCTGTCGCGACTGTAAAAGTATGTTTCTATGCCGCTTGCTCCACCTCGTGTCGCTGAATTGAAGTGGATGGATACAAAAATGGCATTGCGGTTGGAGTTGGCAATTGCGGTCCGCGTTCCCAACGGAACGAAGACGTCGCTGTCCCTGGTCATCACCACTCGATAACCGCTTGCGGCGAGGACACTTTTAAGTCGCCGCGCGACGTCGAGTGTCATGTCTTTCTCTGAAACCCTCTGGCCTGGAATTCCTCCGCGATCAAACCCACCGTGTCCTGCATCGATCACTACAGTCGTGGGTGAGCTGCCGCCGCCTGACGCTGCGTACGAGCTATACGCCAGAAGTGCCGTCAGCAGACCGGCGCCTAATGAAGAAATTCGGAAAAAATTCCTGCGCATCACCGGTTGTTTGTGGGCGCGCCGGGCGGACGCGCCGAAAGTTTTGGTGCCTTGCTGCCCGAGCTCTGCGCAGGCGCTTCGGCAATGCCGCCGTGCACGGCTATTTCGCCGTTACCTGAATGAACAAGGCGGGGCCGCGTTTTGGTTTCCATGAATGAAGAGTGCATCAGCAATTGACCGTCTAGTCCGATGCGGGCATAGGACCATGCGCGCGGAGCCGCGCAATGCAAAACATGCAATTGATTCGCGCGATCGATTTCCGCCTGCGGCTGCTCGAAAGAAATGGTGCGGCCTAACGAGTAAGTGGCATAAACGACGCCCGTGTCTTTGTCCTGTACCCGAACGTACAAAGAAGTGTGGTCTGGAAACCGGTTGGTCATGAGCGAATACGTGCGCACATCGCCGCCCGCGCCTCCTGGAACTCCCACGGTTTGCTGCCAGATCGGCCGCGCGTCCGTGACTTCGAACACACGGGTGCCGGAGTAGAAAAATTTTCCCAGGTCCGCGAAGTAGATGTTTGTGCGCACATGATAGGCGCCGAATTCATTTACGGGATACAGCGGCGTGAGATCGATTTGGCGTGTGACTCTCTGGCCGGCTTGGATTTTCAGCGGCGCCTCTCGCTTTGCACCGCTGAGCGGTGCGATGGGCTGTTCCTCACTTCCCGTGATCTCGAAGCCCAACCAGGATTGCCCTTCCGCGTCGTGAAGTTCAATGTCGCGTCCGGCCAGATTCGTGATGGCAACTGTCGCCACCACCGGTTCGTAAGCAATGTATTGCAATCGCTTGAATTTCAGGTCGACCTCAACCTGCGCTTCTGCTGCGGCGGCACAAAGAAAAATACAGAACCATGGAAGAACGCGTCGAAGATTATCCGTGTGGCTCCGTCTGGTTCGGACGCAAGCAACACAGCCTCGAAGCAATCGCGTCATCGTGCCGAGGGACTTTTCATTGCAGGAAACTGCTGCAATAGCCGCGACGGTTCCGCCTGAACAGCCTGCAGGTCGTCGCCATAATAAACGCGAACGATGTAGCCGAGATATTTGCGTTGGCCGATGTCAGCGGAACCTTTTGAGCCACGACCCTTTTGGCCTGGCCGAACTTTTGCCGCCGCCTCCGAAAGTGATGATTCGGATAACGCCCCGCTGGTTTTTGCGCGCACGTAGCGCACAAGAAGCACTTCTGGATTCGCGTCCGACCAATCGTGCTTCGAAGTAAGCCATTCGTTGCTCACATCGGCATCAGTCAGTTTGATGTCTTTGTCGTTCACAACATCGTAAAGAAACACCAGGATTTTCACTTTGTTATGGTCGATAACAGCGCCCGGTTGTTTTTTTATCCCGATCTCCAATGTCAGGTTCGTTTCGACTTCCGGATCGGACGTTTCCTTGGTTTTGACGTCGGAAATTCCCATGACCGGCCCCTCGGTATTGCCGCCAACATCTTTGCTTGATGAAACGTCCGTTTCCGCAGCGGTGCCGCCCGGCTCGACGGTCGGCGGAGCGGGAACTCCGACCTTCAAGCGACGATCGGCTAAAGCGTATGTCGCGCTATCGGAGGGACTGATTTGTTTGATTCTGCGCCAGACATCGTTCGCGCGATCGAACATTTGCATCGACTCGTAGGTCTGCGCCGTTTCCTGGAGCACGCCAGTATTGTCCGGTTCGCTGTCCAACGCTTCTTGAAAACGTGCAAGCGCGTTTGTCGTATCGCCACGTTCGCGGAATTCTTTCCCTTCTCGCAGCAACTGATCGACGACGGATGCACGCGGTGTGCTCAATGGCGTCGACGGCGCAACGCTTGGTTGCGCAGCAGCTGGGGCTAACGCTGAAGCCGCCGAAGTCGCAGGCGCATGCGCGATCGTCGGCGTAACTGGCTGCGCCGCGATGCGGTTCGCTCGTGCCCGGCCGACATAGTACGACGTCGCAAAGAAAACCTCGGCTATGGCAAAAATCACAAGCACTCCGAGGGCGACGTGGAAGCTCGGATCGATTTGAATAGCCCGTGAGAAAAGAGTCCGCATGGGAGAATAACCCCGTCTTGTTATGCGCGTTGTTGCCAGCCTGTCAACAATCTGCCCGGTATTTGACCGCTGAAACGTTAAAACGTTAGAAGGGCAAGTTTCCTCCGTGTGTCATGTTGAGGTATCCCAACACGTTGGGCATGATTTTTGGTGCGGGGATGACACAAATCGCTTGGCGCGCCCAAATGGTAGGGTCGGCGCGCTGCGCCGACCGGACGCCGCAGCGCGGCGTCCCTACCGTTCTTTTACACGCATTGATTTTGAGAGACTGACAAACGATGTCATTAGCAGTGGAGCGAAACATCTCTGGAGTTCCGATTGTGAACGGATGAGCACCGAAAGAAAGAGATCAGAAATTCTTCGCTTCGCTCAGAATGACAACAGAACGGTTAGCGAGTTACTTACCGTGAGATATCGTCCTGACTCAACAGTTTGAATCCTTCGCCCTTGAGCACAGAAGAAGCGCACTCGGTGTCATCCAGGTGCAGAGCGATCGCAGAAAATCCGCGTGGGCGGATCAGCAGCGGATAAGCGAAATGCACATTGACCTCCGCCATGACCAATGCGGCGAGCAGTTTTACCAGTTGTGTGGCCACTTCTTTCATCTCAACCACCACCACCTGGCTGACACCGAAAGCAACATTGTTTTCCCTGAATAATTTTTCCACTCCCTGCGGGTCGCTCGCGATGATCCGCGCAATGGCTGAGTCAGTGGATTCCGATACGCTCAGGGCGACAACGTGCGTGTGATGTGTGCTAAGCAACTTCACAATATCCAGCATTGCCCCCACTTTGTTCGGCAGAAAAACGGAGAACTGTTTCACCAGCGGGCCGTCCAGCTTGGAACTCGTTTGCGGCAAATTAGCGGTCATTTGAATGATGGCGGCGCGACGGAAGCTCGTGCGCGCGCGCCAATTCGAACTATCTCATTGTAGGGGTTTCGTTGGCAAACGTAATATCTAAACCGCAGCACCCAAGGAGCGACGGCTTCCCAGCCGTCATGTTTCGACGGCTGCCCAAGCCGTCGTTCCTTGTTGAACTGACGATTTGACGTGGCAGAGCACGTGTCGCGTCTTACATTCGCTGTCCGAATATGGAAGACGAAAACGAGCTGATCGGGCTCAGGCGAAAAAAACTTGAAGCACTGCGCGCGAAAGGCATCGAGCCGTTCGGCACTGGCTTTGAGGTTAGCGGCTCGGTCGCGGAGGTGCGCGAGCAATTTAAAGAAGGTGAAACCCGTCGTGTTGCCGGCCGCATCACGGCGCATCGCGACATGGGCAAAAGCCATTTTCTCGATCTGCGTGACATCACTGGACGTATTCAAATTTACATTCACGCCAGGGAGATCGGCCCCGAACTGTTCGACCTTTTCCGTTTGCTCGACATAGGCGATTTCATTGGCGTCGAAGGGACATGTTTTGTCACTAAAAGCGGCGAACCGACAGTAAAAGTCCAAACATTCCAGTTGCTCTCCAAGACGTTGCGGCCGCTGCCCGAGAAATGGCATGGACTGCAGGACATCGAAGCGCGTTACAGGCAGCGTTATCTTGATCTTCTCACCAACGAACGTTCGCGCGCAGTGTTCGAAAAACGGATCGCCATCGTTCGCGAAACGCGGCGCTTTTTCGAGGAACGGGGTTTTGTCGAAGTCGAGACGCCAATCTTGCAAGCAACGGCTGGAGGTGCGGCAGCCGAACCATTCAAAACACATCACAACGCACTTGGTATCGATCTTTATCTACGAATTGCGCTGGAGCTTTATCTGAAACGTCTGCTGGTGGCCGGGTTCAACAAGGTGTTCGAAATCAATCGCAACTTTCGTAATGAAGGCATCTCCAGGAAGCACAATCCGGAATTCACGATGCTTGAGGCCTATTGGGCCTATGCCGATTTCGAGAAGATCGCAAATCTCGTCGAAGAACTGATCTGCTATCTCGCCGAGAAAATCTGCGGCTCGCTGAGCATCGAGCATCGAGACGCCGACGGGAAGGTCGCGCGCACGATTAATTTGAAACGGCCGTGGCGGCGCGTGCGTTATCGCGATGCGATGCGCGAAGTCGCGGGCAAGGATTGGTTTGAGCTTTCGCCCGCGCAAAGGCGCGAACGCGCCATGAGCGAGTTCAAGCTCGA
>JBARMF010000235.1:0-3492 GCA_049802315.1 Candidatus Udaeobacter sp. | reverse complement strand
AGTCCATCAGGTAGCCTTGCAGGTTTGGATAATCGATGATGCGCCGCAGGTTGCATTTGAAATGGCCGTGATAAACCGCATCAAAACGCACGAGCGTGCAAAATAACCGCCAGTCCGCTTCGACAATGCGGTTTGCGAATAGATATCGGCTTTTGGACAAACGCTGTTCGAGCTCATCAAGCGCTTCAAAAACTCTGCGGCACGCGCGCTCGTACGGGCGCTGGCGCGTCGCGAATCCTGCTCTGTAAACGCCATTGTTCACGTTGTCGTAGATGAAATCGGAGAGCTTCGCGTGCTCGGCTTGGATTTCTTTCGGGAAAAGATCGACGGTTTTTTTTCGGGCAAAGTCGTTAAATACGTCGTTGAACATGCGGCAGATGTCGTCCTCGCAATTGTTCACGATCCGCTTTGTTTTCGTGTCCCAAAGGACGGGCACAGTCACGCGGCCCTCATATCCAGGATCGGTCGCTACGTACGCTTCGCTCAAGAATTTGAAGCCGTTGATCGGATCGGTGGATTCAAATGGCGCGCCGGGCGGAATCTCGCCGGAAGTATCGCGAAACGCCCAGCCCAAGTCGTCTCGAACCGGATCAACTACGGTCAAGCCGATTGCGTCTTCGAGTCCTTTTAATTTCCGAACAATAACCGTCCGACTTGCCCATGGGCACGCCAGCGAAACGTAAAGATGATAGCGGCCTGCCTCGACAGCGTAACGCGTGGAGCCATCATTTGAGATCCATTCGCGAAACGCGTCCTCCTGGCGTTTGAATTCTCCGGACTTAGTCTCCTCGTCTGGAAATTGTGCGTTCATACCACCACGAATGGGACACGAATGAGCACGAATGCAAAGCCAGGAAGTCATTTGCGTCGATGGTCCGCAAGGCTCCGCCCCCGTTGACACGGAAAACGGCTAGTGATAGCGTCGCGACAAATTTACGCGGAAGTCCGCAAAAGGCGGGCGATGACGCGGTTACCGTTCCAGGCTTGCACACGTTATTAAACAGTCAGGTTTTGGTGCTCAACCGGCTTTGGCAGGCCGTCAACATTTGCTCTGCTCGCCGCGCCTTTTCGCTCGTATACGCAGGGCACGCCCAGATTGTTTCTTCGGATGACGCGAACAACTTTTTGACGCACGATTTCGAAAGCTGGCGCGACCTGTCCACGAACGCGCCCGAACATGAAGTGGTTACGACCATCGCGTTCAAGATCCGGATCCCGCGGGTGATCGTGCTGCTTGTGTTCGATCGGCTTCCAAAGAAGGAAGTAAAATTCACACGGCACAACGTGTTTGAGCGAGACAAGAACACCTGTCAGTACTGCGGCGAACTCTTCGATCGGAGTGACCTTAATCTGGATCACATCGTGCCACGCGACCGGGGCGGGACGACGACTTGGGAAAACGTGGTTTGCTCGTGTATTCCGTGCAATACGCGCAAAGGCAACCGGCTTCCGCGCGAAGCGCACATGAGCTTGATCCGTAAACCTAAGCGACCGAAGTGGCGGCCATTTGTGCAGATCACGTTTGCTGCGCCCCAGCACGATCTCTGGAAGCACTTTGTCGATCTGGCATACTGGAACGTCGAGCTAAGCGATTAACTCAAGGACTGACGGCTTCCCAGCCGTCATGCTCACGTCTCGACGACTGCCAAGCCGTCATTCCCTGTCAGTGCTTCAGCGCGTCAAGAATGGGTTGCGGATAAACGCCCAGGCAAATCGTGGCGACAATCAATGCGCTGATCGCCACTCGCGAGAGTCCGTTCACAGGAATGGCGTCGGTCTTCGAATCAGACTGCCAATACATCGCGCGGACAACCTTGAGGTAATAGTAGAATCCGCAGCCCACCGTGATCACTCCAGCCACCACGAGTGCGATCTGACGCTGCTGAACGGCTGCGTAAAAGATGTAGAACTTGCCGAGAAATCCTGCCGTAAATGGGACGCCAGCTAGCGAGACCATCCCGATCAGCATCGCGAATGCGAGAAATGGTGAACGTCTAGCCAGACCATCAAAATCGGAAATTTCTTCGCCGGTTTGCTGCGCGACGATTATCAGCACCGCAAAACTCAACAGCGTCATCAACAGATAAGCGACGAGGTAGAAGGTAATCGCGCGGACATCGAAACAGAGCACGCCGATAAGCAGATAACCCGCATGCGCAATGCTCGAGTACGCGAGGAGTCGTTTTAGATTCGTCTGCGGTAGCGCTGCGAGATTGCCGTAAATTAAAGTGAGTAGCGCGATCACAAAAATCAGCCGTTCTGTTTGTGGCAAATTCATGAACGGCTGCAGAACACGGATCAAAACGACGAACCCCGCGGCTTTCGAACCAACGGAGAGAAACGCAGTCACTGGCGTAGGCGCACCTTGATAAACGTCCGGCACCCAAATTTGAAATGGGACGGCCGCAATCTTGAAGCCGAGCGCGACCAGAACAAAAACCATGCCTAACAATGCTGCGCCAGAGTCGGAGCCAGCATTCGCCAGTGCCGCCGTCAGCCGATAGAGATTTGTCTGACCAGTCGCGCCGAAGATCCACGCAATGCCGTACACGAGAAACGCGGTGGAAAGCGCGCTTAGCACCAAATACTTCGTTCCCGCTTCGAGCGTCGCAGGATTGCGCCGGGTAAAACTGACGAGCACATAGAACGACACCGTTACCAGCTCGAGCGCGACAAAGATGAAAACGAAGTCGATCGCCGAAACGAGGTACATGAGTCCGGCACAGGTGAAAAGAGGCAGCGCGACAAATTCGCCCAGACCTGTGTGCGCCGCTGCGCCGGGAAAAAAGCTGCGCACCACTGGCGCGTAATCGATCATCATGATCAGCACAAGAATGGTGGTTAGCAGCGCGAACTGCTTGAAAAAGATCGCCAGTCGATCCGCTGTGTAAAAACTCCAGAAACCGGTCGCATTAGTTGGCGGAGGGGTAGGAACGACAAAGAAAGTGGCGAGCAGAACTATCGCGAGCCCGGTAATTGCAGCGAAAGCCAGAACGCGTTTATCAATTTTTCCGGCGAATGCTTCGATCATCAGGATCAACATCCCGAGCACCAGCACCGCAATCTCAAGTAAGGGTGCGGTGATTGAAGTCATTTGGTTGCCAGATCGTTGTACCGATGTGCCTGCGGAGCGTCTTCGTCAGTCACGGTCGCAGCGCCCGGACGGCGCACAGCGCCATATCTCTCTGGCGCCAACGGCGCTTTGGTCATATAAGCCTGGGGCAACGCCCCAGGTATTGGATCATACCAGTACCAGCGCTGAAGCTGGGATTCAATGAGTCGCGCCTTCAGCGCTCCCGCTTTATTGCTCCATGGATCCTGTGGCGCTTGCCCCGTGCGAGCGATGAATTCCGCGCCATTGGCGCTAACAGTGCCGTGACTATAACGCTGCCTGTTTGCGAAATGGCTTGTATTCGCAGAGAGAAAAGTCCCGAAAGCCGGCGCCACATTTCGCACAAACAATTGCGGAAAAAATCCAAAGCAAAGAAGTGC
>JBARMF010000234.1:0-3806 GCA_049802315.1 Candidatus Udaeobacter sp. | reverse complement strand
GGTGGAGCGTAGCGGGTGTGGCGGACTTTAATCTAGATGGTCATCCAGATTACCTCCTGTTCAACCCCAGCACGGGGCACACGGCGATATGGTATCTTAACAATAACGTGCGCGTCGGCCACTCGTTCGGGCCCACCCCTTGGCCCGGGTGGAGCGTAGTGGGTGTGGCGGACTTTAATCTCGATGGTCATCCAGATTACCTCCTGGTCAATCCCAGCACGGGGCAGACGGCGATATGGTATTTTAACGATAACGTGCGCATCGGCCACGCCTTCGGGCCCACTCCTTGGCCCGGCTGGAATGTAGTAGGTGTGGCGGACTTTAATCGCGACGGTCATCCAGATTACCTGCTGTTCAACCCAAGCACGAGGCAGACGGCGATATGGTATCTTAACAACAACGAGCACATCGGTCACTCGTTCGGGCCCAGTCTTTGGGCCGGCTATGCGGTAGTAGGTGTGGCGGACTTTAACAACGACGGTCATCCAGATTACCTGCTGTTCAACCCAAGCACGCGGCAAACGGTGATATGGTATTTGAACAACAACGTTCACATCGCCTCCGCGGCCGGACCGACTCTTCCTACCGGCTGGAGCGTGGTCGCGCCTTGAGCGTGCGTTAGCAGTCCTACAAAAGGTTTCGTTCCCCGCCGGATGAAAACGGGGCACACACAGAAACCCCTCGCATGCAAAAAGCGTCGTCGAAAAAAGACACGAATTGCACGAATTCTCACGAATTTTACAGGACCAACACAACCTTGAAGTGAATTGGTGCCAATTGGTGAACCGAGCTGATGGGATCAGCGAGATAGAAGGCGAAGCCCCGAAAGCTTTCGGGGCGAGCGAACAGGGCAGGGAGCGAGTTTCAAATTCGCCTGCCACGCCGAAGCAGGCGAAGGCGGGTGTCTCAAAAGCGCCTCCGAAAAATATCGGAATTCAGATGATCACTTTGATCGCTGTTTCGCGCCTTACCGAGATGAAAGCCAAACAACGAAACCAAAGAAAGGAACAATAATGAATCCACTAACTCAGTTTAAAAAAATACGACCTTTGTTAATTGTCATCGCAGTGGCGCTCGTTTTTACGCGCGCTGTGTCGGCTGTTACACTGCCACCGGGTAACACTGTTCAGCAGTGGAACAAGATCGCCGAGGACACCGTCGTGGGCTCGGGCGCATTCCAAGCGGAGGGCTTCATTTACATGGCTTATGTCTCCGCGGCGGTGTATGACGCCACAGTCGCGATCGAGGGGGGCTTCGAGCCGTACGGTCCGCCGATCACAGCGCCACCAGGGGCATCAGTCGATTGCGCAATCATCGAGGCCAGCTACCGCACGCTCCTCTATTACTTCTCGTCATTTCCGAATCTCGTGACAAACCTCAATGACTACTATAACCAGGCGCTCTCGAATTTCGGCGGCTGCACTGCCGATGGCGGCACGGGCATGGCTGTCGGCCAGACAGCCGCGACGAATATAATTGACCTGCGCGATGGCGACGGACGGATGACGCCGATCGGTGTGACGTCATCATTCCCCACGCTACCACCGGGCCCGGGCGTATGGCGCCTTACGCCGCCCTTCGCACCACCGCAGACGCCGTGGGTCGGGAATGTCCGCCCATTCATCGCGCTGAGCCTCGACCAATTCCTTCCTGATTCGCCGCCTTCGCTTCGGAGGTTCGAGTGGGTCGAGGCCTTCAATCAGATTAAGGCTTACGGTGCCTTAATCGGTAGCGTGCGGACAGATGAGCAGACTTTTATCGCGCAGTTTTGGTCGGCGAACGTGGTCCGCAGTTACAATGGGGCTGGGCGCGACCTTATCGACGCGCGCGGTCTCGGCCTGCTCGACACAGCGCGGATGGCGGCCATGCTCAACATCGTCGGTGCCGATGCATTGATGTCCTGCTTTCACGCCAAGTACCATTACTTGTTCTGGCGGCCGGTCACTGCGATCAACGGATCGCTTGACCCCACCGCGGTCACCGCAGACGGCTTCGGTCCGGTGCCGGGGTATGACGACGGTAACCCAGCGACAGCGGAGCAATCCGGCTGGCGACCGCTCCTAACCACGCCCAACCACCCAGAATACCCCGCCGCGCACGGCACGATCACGTCGGCGATGGCCGAGATGTTCAGGACATTTCTCGGAACAAACAGAATCAACCTCGATATTCACGGGTTCGACCCCGCCGGACCTGCTGGAAACCTGAACGCGGTGCGGCACTACGACATGCCTAACGATCTTCGTGACGAGATCATCTACGCCCGACTCTGGGCAGGGTTGCATTACCACTTCTCCAGTGTGGCCGGCGTCGTCCTCGGTCGTCAGGTCGCGAAGTTCGACCTCCGCCATGCCTTCCAACCGGTCCACGGACACCACCGATAGACATCATTTCAAAACTAATACGGAAACGGTCCCAGCGGATATGCTAAGCCGCTGGGACGACGTTTTTAAAATCGCGATTAGGCGTGGCGTGTGCGCTCGCCTGATCTGACCAGAGGGCGAGACATGTGTCTTCCTTGCGCGACACTTGCAGAATCGGTAATCTGACGAAACCATGCGCTTTTGTACTTACAAGAACCCTTATCTCACGGGTGACCGAAGTCGGCTTCGGACTGTGCCGTGAATGGGAGCGCCTATGTGCAGATAGGCGGAGGCGGGCTGCCAGCCTGTCGGTTCTGCGTACAGCCGAAACCAACTCATCGCAGATGTTCTGAGATCCACGTTGGGTCGCGGCGGCAATCCACGATCGCACGTACAAACGCTGTTTGCTCTGAGACGGAGTAGTATAGCGCAAAAGGAAGCCTCCTAGCTTCATTTCCTCCAAGGAAACGAAACGCGCCTCCCCAGCGTCGATCTGCCGTTGCCGCTCATCTAGAACTTGCTTATGCCAATGAGGCACCGGCACTTGATCTTCGTGCTTCGAAAGCGATCGCCAAATAGCCTCCATCGCTCTCAGCTTTTCCTCTACGGTCATTTGATCCAGCGGCAGCACACCATCCATAAATAAATCATCCGATCACACAGTGAGTCGCGCGATCGGTTTGTAGCCGCCCTGATTTCTCCGAAGACCCACAGGGTATTCATAACACCGCCTTGTACGCCATTGCTCCAAAATGTTTCTGTACGCGGGAGCCTCTCCGAAGGACAGACACGAATTCTCACGAATTTCGCAGCACCAGCGAAATTAATTGGTGTGAATTCGTGAATCGAGCTGATGGGATCAGCGAGATAGAAGGCAAAGCCCCGAAAGCTTTCGGGGCGAGCGAGCAGGGCGGCGAGCGAGTTTCAAATTCGCCTGCCACGCCGAAGCAGGCGAAGGCGGGTGTCTCAAAAGCGCCTCCGGAAAAATCTGAATTCAGATGATCACTTTGAAAGCTCTTTCGCGCCTTACCGCAATGGAAGAGAAACCACAAACGCAAAAGAAAGGAACAACAAATGAAACCATTAACTCACTTTAAAAGAATACGAATTCTACCACTTATCGTACTGGCATTCGTCATCGGACGTGCGCCGGCGGGGCACGCCACTGACCTGTCGGCGACACCGGTGATTGATTGGAGCACCGAGGCGCGGCGTGCAATCGTCCCGCCCAGCGCGGGTCCTGAGAACTACGGCAACAAATTTCCCGGCGAGGCCGCCGTATATATGGGAATCGTCCATGCCGCGATTTACGATGCGGCAGTCGCGATCGAGGGCGGCTATGAACCCTATGCGATCAGGCTGATCGCCCCGCCCCACACGTCACCCGCGGCCGCCATCGCGACAGCGGCCCACCACACGCTGATCGGCTTGCAGCCTCCTCTC
>JBARMF010000233.1:0-9206 GCA_049802315.1 Candidatus Udaeobacter sp. | reverse complement strand
GCGTGAATGGAAATGGCTGAAATGTGCAACTCGCCGCGCTGCGCCCGCTCATTCAACGTCTGAATATCTTCCAGCCGATGCTCAAATCGATAACCGCGCAGATCGATTTTGCCATTCGCGATCGCGTAGAACATGAACGCGTCGTCTGGGTCGGGCGAATGCCCAAGTGTAAAGGTTTCAGTGGGATTGTTTGTCATTTGGGATTCCTCGTTCAAGACCGTATTCGCGTTTGATAGCTATACAAAAGGCTGTGTAACTCAATTTACGTACTCTGGAGCGAGCCAAACGAAATTTAGCTGTAGCCGCTGCTCTGTGAGAAGCGCCGCTGAATGACGCCATGCACACGTTGGGACAGGCGTTTAGCATAGCGAAGCGGCTACAAGTACAACAAAACAGCCGCCGGGCGGGTTCGCGCGGCGGCTGAATTTGTATCGAGGAAACGCTGACTTCTCTAACAGCGCTCCTTGACAACAGTCTTATCGATTCTCGACTACTCGCGGCGTTGGGCGGACCATCTCAAGCTGGGCGCTCACTTTTTGGATTTGGGCGGCCTGCTCTCTGAGCTGGGCTGTGAGAGTGTCTATTTGTTTCTGTTGCTGCGCGACCGTCGCTTGTTGCTGCGCGACCGTTGCTTGCAAGTTCTCAACTTTGTCATTGAGCATGGCCTGGTGCGAAGGCTGCGGGCGCACGCGAGGTTGAGGCGCGTTACGATGAGGCGCAGCAGGTGCGCTACCGCCGCTGGCGGCTCCGTCATAGCCAAGCTGGTCGGTATCAAGGTTCAGAGTAACTACAACAACATTGCCGCCAACAGGCTGGGGGTTGTTGAAGATACCACCGATGAAGCAGGCTGCAGACCCGAAGCCGTCCGCCGAGATGTCGCCGATGCGGATCGTAAGGTCTTCGTTGTCGGCGTTAGTACCAACTTGTTGGCCGACGTAAGTGTTATTGAAGCCAGCCATTATGTTTTTTCCTGCCTCTTCACCCACGACTGTGTTCCCACTACCAGTAGTGTTGTTCAAGAGCGCTAGGCCGCCAACTGCCGTGTTGAAGCTGGCACCGCTTGCAGTCGCGTCATTATTCAAGAGCGCCTCATCACCAACGGCGGTATTCAGAGAGCCAGTCATATTTCTAAAGAGCGAGGAATCGCCCATGGCGTTGTTACTGAATCCGGTCGTGTTCTGGTTAAGCGCAAAGGCACCGACAGCGTCGTTGAATGATCCGTTGCCGTCGGCATCGCCTGCGTTATCGACCATTGCACCCGCTCCAACAGCTGTGTTTCGGGTGCCGAATTGATTGAGTATCAAGGCAGCAGTGCCAACGCCCGTGTTCGCATCCGCGCGGTTGAGCACCAGCGTTCCAGCACCAGCGCCAGTACTGAAGCTGCCGATGCGGTTCTGCGCGAGCGAAAACCAACCGAATGCCGAGTTTCCACCCCCGGTTAAGTTGCTGAGAAGGGCGTTGTGGCCGTCCGCCGTGTTGGCGAAGCCGGGTACCGGAGGCGGATCCGGTGTCTCTGGGGCTGTTTGCGCGTTCGGCGCAAATGCAAAGCATACCAGAGTGAGCGGGATGAGAAGGAACCCGCGCCACAATGGCAGCGAGCGAGCCGGATCTCGTCCGCATGAGATTAACTTGTTAACTTGATTCAATGAATGCATGAATGTGTTCTTTCTCTTTCCCGGTCGTGTTTGGATTGTTTCTTATCTGTCACAGGGATCCAAACAGACAAAGAACCCTACCGGGCAAAAGTCTTTCTCTATTTTGGAACCTTCCGACCTGATACACAATTTCGGTGCTGAGTGTCAATACTTTTTTTAACTGTTTTTAAGAAACGGAACCGATAACGCCCACTCCAATGACGCGAAGTTCGTGAGGCTTGGCGGCGTGATGCGATTCGAACACTGCCCGGCGCTTTGCTGTTTGCGTTGAGAACTCTGTTCCCGTAGCCTCAGGCGCATGGCACGCTCAGGTTTGGGTAAAGGTCTTGACGCGCTCATCGGCACGCCTGCGGTTGCTACGCCCAGAGACGGATCGGAGGCAGCTGAGAGAGTGCATCAGATCGAGCTGACGAGCATTGTGCCGAGCACATTGCAGCCGCGGAAGGATTTTGCTAGAGACGCACTGCTCGAACTAATCGAGTCGATTCGGCAGCATGGTATCATTCAGCCGCTCATCGTCCGCCAGGTCGGCACGCGATTTGAACTGATCGCCGGCGAGCGCCGGTGGCGCGCCGCGCAGGAACTTGGTCTTGCCACGGTGCCAGCGATTGTCCGCACGGCTAGCGACTTGGAAGTTCTCGAACTTTCGTTGATTGAAAATCTGCAACGCGCCGATCTCAACCCAATCGAAGAAGCCCAGGGATACGCTAGATTAGCCAATGAATTTGGAATGCGGCAGGAAGATATCGCACTCAAAGTGGGCCGTAGCCGTGCGGCCGTGGCCAACGCATTGCGGCTTTTGGATCTGCATCCGCAGGTGCAAATCTGGTTAGCTCAGAACTTGGTTTCAGTCGGGCACGCCAAGGTGCTGCTGGCGTTGAAGGCGCCGGAAGAACAACTGCTGGCTGCGGAAACCGTTTTACGGCGCAACGCCACGGTGCGTTCGACGGAGCGGCTGGTTGCCCGCTTGCTTGGTGTTGGTCGCGGACGACGCAAATCGCGGCGCGCCATTGGCGATTCGAGCGCTACGGCAACGGCAGTAGAGGATTTGCAAAATCGCCTGCAACAGCATTTGGCCACCCACGTTACAGTTCACCATGGCGAAAAGCGGGGGCGAATCGAGATCGAGTACTACGGAACGGATGATCTCCAGCGGATTGTTACTGCTCTGGGGTTGCCGCCAGCGGACTAGGGGACCGATGGAAACTGTAGGGCGTCTGTGTCAGACGCCAATTCCAGAGCATCAGATGGTCAAGGCGTTTCACAGAAATGCCCTACAATCTGCGGCCGTTTTGCTTCTTATATTGTTTTCTGGCATCGGTCCAGCATGCGCCTCAGAGGCGAAGATTTGGGAGGAGTTCTCGGGAGAGAAAGCGCTGGCGCATGTGCAACGGCTTGTAGATGTGGGGCCGCATCCTGCCGGCTCGGACGCGATCGAGAAAGCCAGAAATTACATCGAGCAGCAACTCCGGGATTCGGGCTGGCAGGTAACACGCCAGGCGTTCACCGACGACACTCCGCGAGGCAAAATTCATTTTGTAAATTTGATTGCGCGGTTCTCGGGCGACGCTAGTGCGGCATCCCCATCCTTCTTGTTGTGCTCGCATTACGACACGAAATTATTCGACACCATCCGCTTTGTCGGAGCGAACGACGGCGGCTCGAGCACAGGTCTGCTGTTAGAGTTAGCCCGCGTGCTTGGGCAGCACCCCAGTCTTGCCCGAAAAGTTGAGCTGGCATTTTTCGATGGCGAAGAGGCGTATGAAAATTTTTCTGCTACGGATGGTCTCTACGGGAGCCGCTACTTTGCCAGGCAACTCCAAGGGGAGGGCGCAAAAAAATTTCGCGGAGGAATCTTGTTCGACATGATTGGTGATCGTTCGCTTGATATCACGCTTCCCCCCGATTCACCGTCGGCGCTCGCGCACGATGTCTTTGCCGCGGCGGAAGCGCTGAAGCTGCGAAAATACTTCAGCTACCTCGACCGGGATCTGATTGACGATCACGCACCATTGAACGCGATTGGAATTCCGACGATCGACATCATAGATTTCGATTATCCCTCATGGCACACCGCAGAGGATACGATGGACAAAATTAGCGCACAGAGTCTTCAAATCGTCGGCTCAGTCGCGCTGTACTATCTCGCCGAATTCGGATTGAAGCGGTGAAGCTGCGAAATTTCCGGATTGCGTGGAAGCATTTTTGTCTGCAGGCTGATCGCTGAACTGCCGACCTCATGGAGCGTCCCGCGTCTGCGACCCAGCCAAAGCACACAAACATTGGCGTGATCGGTCTTGGGATCATCGGTCGCGCAATCGCCGCACATCTCCGGCGCAAAGAATTTTCCGTCTTCGTTTGGAATCGATCGCCCCGGCCTGTTCCAAATTTTGTCGGTTCACCGGAGGAACTGGCGGAGTTTTGTAACTACATCCAGATTTTCGTGTCTGATGACGACGCTCTCCTGCAGACCATCGAGCAGCTAAGCGAAAAGCTCACGCCACGTCACGTCATCTTGGCGCATTCGACGGTCGCTCCGGATTCGATGCGTGCGGCAGCGGACATTGTCGAACGAAGGGGCGCGCAGTTTGTGGAAGCGTGCTTCACCGGCAGCAAAGGCGCTGCTGAAAAAGGCGAGCTTGTTTACTATGTTGGCGGAACAGATGAAGCGCTGCGCCAAGGCCGTCGAATCCTTGAGGCCAGCAGCAAGGAGATCGTGCATATCGGACCAGTTGGCCAGGCCAGCGCTATAAAGGTTGCAACGAATATGGTCACCGCTGGGAGCATTCAAGCCGCTGCAGAGGCTCTCGCGCTCGTGCAAGCGCAAGGTTTACCATTAGAAAAATTTGTTGAAGCCATGCGCGTCAACGCGAGTTATTCCGGCGCGTTGGCAATGAAGCTGCCAAAAATGCTCGAACGCGATTTCGCGCCGCACTTTTCCGTCAAACACATGTTGAAAGACATGCAGATCGCCAGCCAAATCGCCTTGTCGCATTATCTGGACCTTGGAGTCACTGCTGCGGCGCGCGATCAGTTGTTAGAGCAAATGCAGTGGGGTCACGGCGACGACGATTATTCTTCCGTGTTGCGCAAATATCTGCATGAGCCAGGTACGGAATATTCCGAAGAGCCACAAATTCAGCAACCGCTCGAACAATCCGATGCCGAAGAATCGATTACCGCTTTAGGAGAAGCCGAGACCGAAAACGTCGAACTCCAACAAGTGGACCTCATTGCATCGCCGGAGTCTGTAATCAGCTTCAGTGGAAAGATGAACGCGACGGCTTCTGTTCCTGCTGCAACGCCGTTGCGCCGTGGGTTTCTCAAACAGCTGCTAAGCCGTTTTTCGTCCGGAGAGGAATGACGCAGCGCTCAGAAACGGAGCGAGACTTTTTTCTCGACCTCTCCGCGCGCGCTAAGCTTCGCGTGACTGGGTCTGACAGATTCCGTTTTATCAACGGGCAAATCACAAATGATTTGGGTAAGGTCAGTGAAACGGCCGCGCTGGAAGCATGCGTGCTCAATGCGAAAGGCAAATTGAACGCACACATTTTCGTTGCGGCGCTTGGGGAAAACTTGCTTATCGATGGTGACCCGGAGCTTCGCGAAACGGTTCGCGCACGGCTGGAGCGTTACGTCATTGCCGACGACGTTCAGATTGAGGATGTCACGGATGAATTTTCGCTGTTCCATGTGTTTACGGAGGAGCCGCCCACACTTGAGTCTGGGCGGATCGTCTCGGCACATCGCTTTGCGACGACTGGTTGGGACGTCTGGAACGACTCAGCGTGCCACGATTCTGTGCAACACGAATTGGCCTCAGCATATCTATCTATCGATTCTGCAACCGCGGATGTGATGCGAATCGAACAAGGGCTGCCCCTCTGGGGCCGCGAACTTACGGACGAAATTATTCCGATCGAAGCAAATCTCGAACAACGGACGATCGATTACCAAAAGGGTTGTTACATCGGCCAGGAAGTGATCTCGCGAATCAAAATGTCGGGACAAACCAACAAACGATTGTGCGGATTGATCTCGCTCAACAACACGCCGCTCGAGTCAGGGATGAAACTCGTCGCCCCTTCAGCATCTGGAAAAGAAGCCGGCTGGATCACGAGCACTACGCGCAGCCTCCGTCTTGGAAAAGAAATCGCGCTCGGATACGTAAAACGTGGCTTCAACAATCCTGCCACGAATTTGGAAGCACTTTCGCTCGAGCCGGGCGGAGCAATTCCAGTCGAAGTCGTTTCGTTGCCCTTTCCCTGAGCAATTTCGCAGTTTTCACAAATTCCTGTCGCGATCTCAACGAGCGAGCGCGGCAGTGAAATTGGAAAAAGAAATTTTGTTTTGCCCTCGGGCTTTGAATTTATAGAATCCTCGTTGCTCTCCAGGCACGATTAACCTTAACCACTTTGCAGCGTCTGAACGAAGCCTATCCTGACCACAGTTTTCATCCATTGGTAGTTCGCCACGGGACGAATTCGCCGTGGCGGACTCGGCGGCTGCGTAGCGTCGGCGCGAAGGCTGCCTAACACCATGGCCAATTTCTTTCCACGCTGGACGAATTGGTTACCCCTCAAGGTGATCGTCTGCTTGATTGTGATCGCTTGTGCCTTGACTGGCGCTACATGGTATTACGCCACGCCGAAGTACACAAAAATCGGATACCAGCCAATCCAACCTGTGCCGTTTCCGCACGATATTCATGTAACTCAACTGGGAATGGATTGCCGTTATTGTCATAGCTTCGTGGAAGTGGCTGCGCAATCGAACGTGCCCAATACTGCCACGTGCATGAACTGCCACACGCAAGTGGCGAAAGATAATCCCAAACTGCAGCCGGTACAGGAAAGCTCGAAAAGCGGTCAGCCAGTCGAGTGGGTCTGGCTGTATCGCACGGTCGATTACGTTTATTACAATCACTCCGCGCACGTGAACCGGGGCATCAGCTGTTACAGTTGCCACGGAGATGTCGATGACATGTCGGTGGTTCACATCGCCCGACCCCACAGCATGGCGTGGTGCCTCGATTGCCATCGGCACCCCGAAAATTATCTGCGTCCGGACGATCAGGTTTTTAATCTCGATTGGGAACCTGACGATGTTAAGCCGGCGGAGTTTGTCGCAAAGTACGGTCAGCCAAGCGACGCGCGTGAAGATCTTTCGAAGAAAAAGCACCTCACCCAATCCGAGATCGGCCAGACGTTGAAAGAGCGCTGGAAAATCACTCCGCCAACAAATTGCCAGGGGTGCCACCGATGAGAAAAGCGATTGCAAACCTGGCGCGTAATTGGAAGTCAGGCTGCCAGCCTGACTTGGCTGACACGCTGCCAGCGTGTCGAAGATCGATAACAACGTTGGGACGGGCTGGCAGTCCGCACGCCGGGACAGGCTGGCAGCCTACCCTCCGGAGTTAATCATGAAACGCGTTTTCCATCATCCGTCTGAGCCATCCAACGGCACAAAATATTGGCGTAGCATCGGCGAGCTGAAAGATACGCCCGAATTTCGTCAATGGTTGGAGCACGAATTTCCCGAAGGCACGGCGGAACTGAACGGCGACGAATGGTCGCGGCGCGATTTTGTAAAATTGATGGGCGCATCAATGGCGCTCGCAGGAGTTGGCCTAACGAGTTGTCGTCGCCCCGAATTGCATCTTGTCCCCTTCACGAAAAATGTGGAATGGACGATCCCCGGCAAATTCCTCTATTACGCGACTGCAATGCCGCGGCGCAGTGGGGGTATTCCGCTGATTGCCACGACGGTTGATGGCCGGCCGATCAAGCTTGAAGGCAATCCGCTACACTCAGCCAGCGGCGGCACCACGGACACGTTTGTCCAGGCGTCAATTCTCGATCTTTATGATCCGACCCGCTCGAAACGGTTTGTCCAGAAAGGGAAGGCGAGTACGCGGGAAGATTTCGAAAAGTTCCTCGGAGAATTTGGCAAAACCATCGTGAATGATCAGGGCGATGGTCTTGCGTTTCTGGTCGAGGAGACGAATTCGCCGACGCGAGAGCGCCTTCGCACGGAATTGGAAAAGAAATTCCCGGGAATGCGGTGGTGCGTTTACGAACCGCGTCTTGGTCAGGAAGCAAACGTGGCGATGCAAACAGGTTTCGGCCCCAACGCACGAGTGTTGCCGAAGCTGGATCGCGCCGACGTGATTCTGGCGTTGGACAGCGATTTTCTCGATTGCGGTCAGGGCGATCTCGAAACAGTGCGCGGTTTCACTTCGCGCCGGCGCGTGAACGCATCGAAAGACAGCATGAACCGGCTGTATGTGGTCGAACATCGTTTCAGCCTGACAGGCGCGATGGCAGATCATCGGCTGCGTTGTCCAGCCAGTCAGATCGCCGCATTCGCGGCTGCGCTTGCGACGAAGATTCAAGCAGGAACGAATGATTCCGGTCTGGGGTCTTTGCTTGGAAATTTTCAAGTCGCGTCAAACAGTTTCGACCAGCAATGGATCGATGGAGTTGCCGCTGATTTGATGGCAAAACCGGGAGCGAGCCTGGTGCTCGCCGGCCCGACACAGCCGGTTGCTGTGCAGATGTTGGTTTATGCAATCAACACTGCGCTGAAAAATGTCGGTCAAACGCTCGTTGTGCGTCAGATTCCGCGCAATCCGAAAACAATCGACATCGCCCAGCTCGCAACCGACATGAATGAGGGACGGGTTAAGCAATTGTTCATTTTCGGGGGTGACCCGGTCTATAACGCGCCGCGCGGGTTGGTAGAAGATTTACAAACCAAGGCGCCTCTCGATTGGCCAGAGTTGCAAAAGAAAGTCCCGAACATTGTCCGGCTTGGTTATCATGAAGACGCTACATCCGCGCTGAGCCAGTGGCACATTCCGCTTGCCCATTATCTCGAATCGTGGGGCGACGCGCTCACAGCCGGTGGCGATTATTTGTCGATGCAACCGATGATCCTGCCGCTTTTCGGTGGGATGAGTGAAATTGAGCTGATCAATATGCTACTTGGCGGCCCGAAATTACAAGGCCCCGAGCTAATACAGGAAACGTTTCGCCTAACGAATCCGCCTGGCGATTTTCAAACGGTGTGGTCTCGCTTTCTGCACGACGGTTTTGCTGCGCACGTTCAAAGCGCTGATCAGCAGGCCGCATTCAACGCCGGCGCAGCTGCAACCCTGCCGCGCGATTCCGCATCGGTTTCGGCGGCTCCGACACCAGAATCGCCCGAGATTGTTTTGACCGGCAGCTACGGCATGGACGACGGCCGCTACGCAAACAACGGTTGGCTTCAGGAACTACCTGACCCGGTCACGAAGCTGAGCTGGGATAATGCGGCGTTGATCAGTCCTGAATACGCAAAAAGGCTCGACGTCGAAACGGGCGATTTGTTGCAGATCGCGATCAATGAAAAGAGCGCCGGCGGGACCGTGATGAAGCGTGAGCTTGTCATTGCAGCGCTCGTATCCCCCGGGCATGCCGACAACTCCGTTACAGTTACGCTCGGTTGGGCGCGCAAAATGCCGCAGTTTGTCGAGCTTCCGTATGCAGGCGGCAATTTGAAGGAAAAGCC
>JBARMF010000232.1:0-10484 GCA_049802315.1 Candidatus Udaeobacter sp. | reverse complement strand
TTGAGCAACAAGCTCCGCGCTCTTGGCGCGCACGTCATTGAATTGCCGACGATCCGGATTGAGCCGCCGACCAACTTGCGCGAGTTCGCGGAGCTCGTGCAGGACTCGCATGGTTACGATTGGATTGTATTCACAAGCGCAAATGGCGTCGAAGCGTTCTTCGATATTCTCTTTAAGCTTTACGATGACGCTCGTGAAATCGGCGGAGTACGCATCGCCGCGATCGGACCTGCCACAGCGCAACGCGTGAAAGATTTTCACCTCCACGTCGATCTTCAGCCGGAAGAATTCGTCGCCGAAGCGGTAGGGCGCGAATTTAAGAAACAGGGAAGCATCGAAAACGAGCGCATCCTTGTCGTGCGCGCGGAGAAGGCGCGCGACGTGTTGCCCAAAGAACTCTCAGCCGCAGGAGCAATCGTGGACGAAGCGTTTGCCTATAGGACGGTACCTGAGACACGCGACACTAGCGGCGCGCAGCGGCAACTCGCTCAGGGTGGCGCGGACCTCATCACGTTCACCAGTTCGTCAACAGTCGAAAACTTCCTGTCGCTCGGCCTGCAGTGGCCGAAAGGAATGCGCATCGCCAGCATTGGCCCAATTACCTCTAAAACCGTGCGGGATCACGGACTCAATGTCGATATTGAAGCGCGCCGCCACGATATTGACGGCTTGGTGCAGGCTATCAAGGAGCTGTTTGCTCGTTGAACGGTTAAAACGGCTACATCGTTACAACGATTTTTCCGAATTTAGATCGTTGTAACTGTTGTAACTGTCTTAGGAATTGAACCGAAACTTCATTCGGGCGCGCTTGGCGTTGGCTCTCGCCTTACGGCGATGTTTTTGCGACGGCGTCTCGAATGCGCGCAAACGGCGGACTTCCTCGAGAATGCCCTCGGAGTCCAGCTTGTTTTTCAGCCGCTTCAATGCGCGATCGACCGGTTCACCTTTGCGCACAATCACTTCTGGCATCAATAATCACTCTCCTCGCTTTGGAAAAAATACTGTAAATCGATGAGCGGGAGAGTACTCGGCGGAGACCTGCCCGTCAAATCTGCCGGAAACAGCCCTTTTAACGTTGATTTCGTGCAAATTTTCACTCATTTCGGCACCTGCGCTCGCCGAGGAGCTTCTGCAGCGCATTCGCAATTGTATTTGATTCTATTTTCAATAAAAAATCTCACGTCGCTCATCTTTTGACGTTCAATTGAAGTAGCAAGGTAAACTCAATTATGCAGGACGCGCTCACTCCTATGATGCAGCAGTACCAACGGCTGCGGAAAAGCATTCCTCCGGACACGTTCCTGCTGTTTCGGCTCGGAGATTTCTACGAGATGTTTTTCGATGACGCGAAGGAGGCCTCGACGCTGCTGAACGTGGCGCTGACCAAGCGCAACGGCGTGCCGATGTGCGGTGTGCCGTATCACGCCGCGCAGGGATACATCCGGAGGCTGATTAAGGCCGGAAGGCGCGTCGCCGTTTGCGATCAGATGAGTGAGGCACAACCTGGCCGCAAGATCGTCGATCGCGAAGTCACGCAAATCATCACCGCGGGAACCATAAGCGAATTGACCTGGCTCGATGCGAAGCGCGCGAATTATCTCGGCGCGATTTACGCCGATGGCGATGCATTCGGTTTCGCATACACCGATCTCACCACGGGTGAGTTCCGACTGGCCGAGGCGCAGGATCGACAATCGCTGCACGATCAAATCGCGCGTGTTTCGCCCGCCGAATTGTTGTTCAGCTCGGAACAGAAAGCGCAGACCGGTGAAATCGATCACGCGCTCGAATACGACAGTTACGCGTTTCTGCCAGAACAGGCAATTTTCACTTTGTGCGAACATTTCAAGGTCAAATCGCTCGACGGTTTCGGGTGCGCGCAGATGCCGGCGGCAGTCGCTGCGGCGGGGGCAATAGTGCATTATTTAAAGCATCAACTGCGGCGCAAAATCGATCATCTCACTTCGTTGCACTGCGATGCGCCGGCGGATCACGTCCTGCTCGACTCGGCCACACAAGCCAACCTTGAGCTGGTCGAATCGCGCGGTGCACGCGACGCGAGTTTGCTGAGTGTGCTTGACCGCACAATAACGCCGATGGGCGCACGCAAACTGCGCGGGTGGATTCTTCAGCCGTTGCGTAATCTCAGTGAACTGCAACGACGCCAGGAAATGATCGGCCAGCTTTTGCAGGAGTCGGACCTGCTGGGATCGATTCGCACGGAGTTAAAGTCGATCCGGGATATCGAGCGCGCTGCCGGGCGACTCAGCCAAGCCTCAGGGAACGCGCGCGATCTTGTCGCGTTGAAAATGTCGCTGCAGCAAATCCCCGAGCTCAAGCGTGAGCTTGGCAAATTAATTGAGCGGTTTGAGTTTGGTCGGGCGCGACCAGAGCCTGCTCGCCGTGGCGAGGGCGCGCCGAATGTCGCTGAGGCCGGCGGGCTCGGCGATCCCGCCCTACCGGAACATCTGCAGAACGCAATTTGCGAAATGCCAGCGCTCGCTGAGAAACTGGCTAACGCGCTGTTGGATGATCCGCCGCTAGCGCTCAAAGAGGGTGGCATTTTCCGTGACGGCCACGATGCGGACCTGGACGCACTGCGCCAAGCCTCGCGCGAGGGCAAAGGTTGGATCAGTGATTTACAAGAACGCGAGATCGCAGCGACCGGCATCAAATCACTCAAGGTTCGTTACAATTCGGTCTTCGGTTACTTCATCGAAATCACAAAATCGAATCTCGCGAACGTGCCCGCGGATTACACGCGAAAGCAAACCACTGTGGGCGGCGAACGTTTCATCACGCCGGAGTTGAAGGAGATGGAAGCAAAAGTTCTCGGCGCGGATGACCGTGCCCAGAATCTCGAGTACCAACTGTTCCAGAAATTGCGCGACGAAACCTTACGCGAAATCGAGCCGATTCAGCAGACCGCGGACGCAATTGCGGTGCTCGATGTGCTCTGCGCATTGGCAGAAACCGCCCGACTGTTTCGTTATTGCCGGCCAGCGCTAAACGATTCACTCCGGCTCGTAATTAAGGATGGGCGCCATCCGGTGCTGGATCAAAATCTGGTCGACGAAAAATTTGTGCCTAACGACACAGAGCTCGATGGCGAGAACATTCGCCTGGCCATTGTGACCGGGCCAAACATGGCCGGTAAATCGACATATATCCGCCAGGTCGCACTCATCGTGTTGATGGCCCAAATTGGAAGCTTTGTCCCGGCGGAGAGCGCGGAAGTCGGTTTGGTCGATCGGATTTTCACCCGGGTCGGCGCCAGCGACGATCTGGCTCGCGGCCAGTCGACGTTCATGGTCGAGATGAACGAAACAGCCAACATTATCAACAACGCTACCGAGCGGTCGTTAGTCATTCTTGATGAGATTGGCCGCGGCACATCCACTTTCGACGGGCTCTCTATCGCGTGGAGCGTGGCCGAGTTTCTCTACGACAAGATCAAGGCGCGCAGTCTGTTTGCTACGCATTATCACGAGCTGATCAAACTCGCCGAAGATCGCAAAGGGGTTTGCAATCTGAATGTCGCCGTGCGCGAGTGGAATGAGCAGATCATCTTTCTGCGCAAAATCATCCGTGGCGGCGCCGACAAAAGCTACGGCATACAGGTCGCGCGCCTTGCCGGCTTGCCTAAAGAAATCCTCGACCGCGCGAAAGAAATTCTTGCGCATTTGGAAAGTTCCAGCCGCGCTGAGACAGAACCACAGCGGCGAGGAAGAAAATCGGCCAAGCCGATGCCGGAATCCCAGAAGCCGCAGATGGACCTGTTATAACGAGAGAGCGTTCGGGCCGGCTCAAGTTGCTACCTTCGTGCGGGGCGACGCATCCACCTGGTTCTGTGATAAGCTGTGCTGCAAATGGCCGTGAAAACCGAGAAGGAATTGAGCGAAGGGCTGCGGGCTCTCTGGCTCAAAGCCGTTGCTGCCATTGAACTGCGCAATTTCGGTTACGCGATTTCGCTCCTCCAGGAAATTCTCAAGCAAGAGCCTGAGTTTCTCACGGGCCGCCAGCTGTTGCGACGCGCGGAGGTGACGAAAAATAAATCGGCTAAGAAAGGTTTCTTCAACATCTCGACGGCGTCTATGGGTGTGATGAAGGCGCAACTGCAACTCAAGAAAGATCCGAAACGGACAGTTGAAATGCTGGAGGAAGTTCTAGAATCGGAACCGTACAATAGCCAGGCAAATTTGCTGTTGAAGGAAGCGGCGGTCGCGGCTGGTTGGTCGGAGATCGGAGTTTTTGCACTGAAAACCTTACTCGAAGAAAACCCGCGTGACGTGAAAGTGCTGCAGGAGCTTGGGCGTTTGTATCACGATCTTGGGGACCACGAAAACGAAGTGGAGATTTACAATCAACTCACCGCGATCAATCCGCTTGATGCGGAGTCGCTGCGTCTCGGCAAAGATGCCTCGGCGCGCGCTTCGATGAAGCGAGGTGGCTGGACGGAGGCTGAAAGTTATCGCGACCTGATAAAGGATAAGGATGAAGCCATTTCACTCGAGCAAAAGAGCCGGATCCTGCTCACTGGCGAAGCGCTCGATCAACAGATCGGCGAAACTTACGCGCGTCACCAAGCAGAACCCGAAAACGTGGACTTTGCGCGTCGGCTCGGAGCGCTCAGCGAGCAAAAGGACGACTTCGAATCAGCCATTCGCTGGTATCAATATACTGCTGATCTCGCCAGGGGCGCCGACACAGGATTGCTTCGAAAAATTTCCGATTTGAAAATCAAATACCTCGAACATGAGATCTCTTCGCTCGAGGAATTTCTATCCGCCTACAGTGCACGAGACGAAGTGTACGCGGAGAAATCTGAGCAGCTGCGCACCGCCAAAGTCAGCCGCGCAGAAATCCTCATCGGGGACGCACAAGAGCGGGTGAAACGGAATCCGACCGATCTACAGCTCCGGTTCGACCTGGGGGAGAACTTCTTCAACGCCGGGCGGTTTCGTGAGGCGGTGCCGGAACTGCAGCGCGCGCGGCAAAACCCGCACGCCCGTTTGAAAGCGATGAACGTGCTGGGTTGCTGTTATGGCGAGCTTGGCATGCTCGATCTGGCAGTGAAGCAACTCGAGGAAGCCTCACGGGAAATCGGCTCCATGAATGAGATGAAGAAAGAGATCGTGTACAATCTCGGCCTGGTCTATGAGCGAGTGAGTGAGCTCGAAAAATCGCTCGCCTGTATGAAGCAGATTTACGAAGTGGATTATGGCTACCGGGACGTCGCCCGGCGCGTTGAAAGCTCGTATGAACAGAATGTCTCCGGATCATAGGGCGGAAAGCCAACAAACCAGAGCGAGAAGCGTAATTCTCTCGCGTCCAACAAGCGCCGAGCTTTCGATTGTTAATTGAAGCCGGGTGTCCCCGGCGCGTTCAACCAAATAAAACCATGAAAACCAAAATCCGAATTGTTTCGCAGTTTTGTATTCTTGCTCTGGGAATCGGGGCGCTGAGCCTGATCGGGGCGGCCAGAGCCGCCGACACCACTTCAACCGGCAGTGGTTCATCATTAAGTGAAAAAGATAAAACCTTCATGAAGAAAGCCGCGAAAGGCGGGATGATGGAAGTCACGATGGGCAAGGCGGCTGAACAGAACGGCCAAAGCGATGATGTTAAATCATTCGGCAAACGAATGGTCACCGATCACAGCAAAGCCAACGACGAACTTAAATCCATTGCTTCCAAAAAAGGGTTCGAACTCCCGAACAAAGAACACGCCGGCAAATGGACTTCAGACAAGGCTTACATCGACATGATGGTAAAGGATCACGAAAAGGACCTGGCTGAATTTAAAGAGGAAGCAAGCAGTGGGAGCGATCCTGACGTAAAAAAGTTCGCGGATGACACGGCAAAAGTGGTCCAGGAACACCTCGACCTGGCGAAAGAGATCCAAGGCAAGCTGAAATAACCGAAGCCCGTGCAGATCGACGCGGTACGGTCAGCTTGAGCGTGTCGCTTTTACACTGTTGCCGTCGTTCTGTTAGCGGCGCACTTCGTGAAAATTTTAGCCGGTCAGGACAAACCTTTCCACAGGGAAGCGGCTACAGCATCAGGCTTCGACGGGGAGCTCGACGTCCACCGGACGCTCTTTCTTCGCAAGCGCACGGCGCAGTTTCGAAAGCGCGATATTCTGCAATTGCCGAATGCGTTCTCGGGTGACACCAAATTTCTTGCCTACTTCCTCAAGCGTCTTGGGCTTTCCGCCGTCTAGTCCGAAACGCTGGAAGATGATCTTCTTTTCGCGGTCGTCCAAAACGTCCAATAGCCCTCCGACCTCATTGCGGAGATTTTTATCACGCAACAGCTCAAACGGCGTCTGCGCCTCCTCGTCGCCGACGATTTCGCCGAACTCGGTCGAATCGTCGTCGCTGATCGGCGCGTCAAGTGAAGCAGGTCGGATTGAGACCGTCTTGAGCTGAGAAACTTTCCCGCTCGCGATGCCGATCTCGTCGCCGAGCTCTTCGTCGGTCGGTTCGCGGCCGAGCTCTTCGCTCATTTGCAGCGAAACGCGGCGCATCTTGGAGATCTTGTCCACAAGATGCACAGGCAAACGGATGGTTTTGCTCTGATTCGCTAGTGCGCGCTTGATGGACTGCTTTATCCACCATGCGGCATAAGTGCTCAGCTTTCCGCCCTTTGCCGGATCGAACCGCTCCACCGCCTTCATGAGCCCAATGTTGCCTTCGGAGATCAAATCGAGCAGCGGCAAACCGAGGTTTGCATAATCGTGGGCGATCTTGACGACTAAACGCAAGTTGGACCGGATCATCAGAGCGCGCGCCTCGCGATCCCCCTTTTTGATCTTGGCGGCCAGCTCGATTTCCTGCTCCGGAGTCAAAAGCGGGATTTGCCCGATCTCGCGCAGGTAAATCTTAATTCCTGTATCGCTATCTTCAGCAGCCATATAACTCTTTTTCATCGTTCATCGGAGGGGATAGACACTTCCCGTATACTCTATTCGTCGACGCCTTATCGATCACGCGTTGTAGCATCCGAGCAAGTATTTAACAAGGTTAAATATTCGAATTTGTGACATCGAGTGGATGCCTATCGTTCAAATTTTTTTGTAGGGGTTTTACCGGCCTATAAATACGAGCTTGTCCGACCTTTCTTCCGATATTTGACAACACTTTAAGACATTCGTTGCATCTCTCTTTCGAGGGATATTTGGCGCTTTTCGGCGCAGCGATTTTCTGCAATTCTGCCGCTACATGCTGGCGAAAATTTACTCCGCCGCGGTTTACGGGGTGGACGCTTACGAGGTAGAAATCGAGGTAAACGGTGCCGGCGGCGATCCGGTCATTGTCATTGTTGGACTTCCAGACGCCGCGGTGAAAGAGAGCCGCGACCGGGTCACGACCGCAATTTCGAATAGCGGATACTACTGGCCGCGTGGACGGACCACCATAAATCTCGCACCGGCAGACATTAAAAAGGAGGGACCGAGCTTCGACTTACCGATTGCCCTTGGAATGATCGCGGTGACAGAGGAACTGGACAGTTCGCCGTTCGAAAATTTCAGTTTTGTCGGCGAATTGGCGCTCGACGGTACCATTCGCCCCGTGAAAGGCGTGCTACCAGTCGCCCTCGAGGCGCGACGCCGCGGAAAACGCGCGTTGTTTGTCCCCGAAGCAAATGCGCTTGAAGCCGCGATGGTCGACAAGATCGACATATACGGCGTGCAGAATTTGCGGCAGACGTTCGCTTTTTTGCGTGGCGAAATTGCGCTTCTGCCCACACGCGCTGATCTCAGCAAATTCTTCGCCGCGCACCAAAGTTACGACGTCGATTTCAGCGACGTGAAAGGCCAGGGTCACGTCAAGCGCGCGATCGAGGTGGCTGTCGCTGGCGGTCACAACGTCCTGATGATCGGCCCGCCCGGCTCGGGCAAATCAATGCTCGCCAAGCGCATCCCGACTATTATCCCGCCGCTTACGCTGGATGAAGCGATCGAGACGACCAAGATCCACAGCATTGCTGGCCTGCTCGATGCCGAACAATCCTTTGTCTCAACGCGACCTTTCCGCCCGCCACATCACACCATCAGCGACATCGGTCTGCTTGGCGGCGGCACGTTCCCAAATCCCGGTGAAGTAAGCATCGCGCACAACGGCGTGCTGTTTCTGGATGAATTGCCGGAATTCAAACGATCGGCGTTGGAAGTCATGCGTCAGCCGCTCGAGGATGGGAAAGTCACCGTGTCGCGCGCGGCTGGGAGTGTCACGTTTCCCTCCGAGTTCATGCTTGTGGCCGCAATGAATCCCTGCCCGTGCGGTTACTTCGGCGATCTAAAACGCGAATGCCGGTGCGGCCCCGTGCACGTGCAGCGCTATCGTCAACGCATCTCCGGCCCGCTGCTTGATCGCATCGATTTGCACATCGAAGTGCCTGCCGTGGAATACCGCGACGTCGCCAGCGAACGCGCTGAGGAACCTTCCGCTGCCATTAGCGACCGCATCATGCGAGCCCGGGAACGCCAACAGGAACGTTTTCGAAACGAAGCCAAAATAAGCTGCAACGCCCGCATGGCGACGCGACAGTTGAAACAGCACTGCAAGCTCGGCCAGGACTCCCAGGAATTGATTCGTGTGGCCATGAGCGAGTTAAACCTCAGCGCACGCGCCTACGATCGTATACTGAAAGTCTCGCGCACGATCGCTGATCTCGACGGAAAAGCGGAGATCACGCCCGAGCACGTTGGCGAAGCGATCCAATATCGCACCTTCGATCGCACGCTTTGGGTTTAGGCTCAGTGATATTGATAACATCGCCTCTAACTAGACTTGCTTGCATCGCCGCAATCGCTTTCGCCGGATGCGATCGAACCGAGCAAACGATTTCCGGCCCGTTGAAACAAAGAGGTTATCTCTGGCAACGGGAGTGGACTCCTGCTGTTGTGGACGCGCTTGGCGAAGCCGATCGACGGATGGATGGCGTGGTAATTCTCGGCGCGGAAATCAATCTTGCTGGAAAAAAGCCGGAGATCGCCAGGGCGACGATCGACTGGGACGCTGCGAAACGGCAGGGCGGACATTGCGCGCTCGCGCTCCGGGTTGCGCCATTTGCCGGTCCATTTCGTCGCGACGACGCGCCCGCGCAGGCGATTGTCGATCTTGCGAAGCAACTTCTAAGCGATGCGCGCGCTCACAATGTGGATCTGGAGGAGTTCCAATTCGATTTCGACTGCGCGCAGAAAAATCTCGGGAGTTATAGAACATGGCTGCTCGCCCTGAGACCAATCGTTCAGCCCACACGTTTTGTAATCACGGTGCTGCCCGCGTGGCTGAATAATTCGGAATTTCGAAAGCTGGTGCGCGAAGTCGATGGATTTGTGCTGCAGGTCCACTCTGTCCCGATTTCGGCCGGAATAAATGGGAAACTGACCGACGCGCGTCTGGCGCGTGAATGGGTGAGCAAAGCAGCACGTTTCGGAATGCCATTTGCGGTGGCGTTGCCAACGTATCGCTGCGCTGCCGGTTACGGTCCCGATGGAAAACTCCTCAGCGTCGCGATGGATAGCGTGCAACCAGCGTGGCCGCCAGGGACGCGGGTTTTGGAATTTGGGGCTGACGCCGATGAGATAGCCGCCCTGGTCAACGATTGGCAGAAATCGCGGCCGCCACAATTGCGCGAATTGATTTGGTATCGCGTTCCGATCGCAACCGACACGCGCAACTGGCGCTGGCCCACATTGTCGGCGGTCATGTCGGGTCGTCTTCCCGAACACAAGCTGAATATTTTGCAAGAGGGCGAAAACCCTGTCGATTTGTCGATCGCCAATGCGGGCGAGGCGGATGAGCAACTCAACGCGAACGTGACCGCAACATGGAATGGCGCAGGATTAACCGCGTCGGATGCGTTGGCCGGTTGGAATACGGAATCGGAAAATGGTCGCGCGATTTTTCGGGTGACCGCATCGCACGGACTACGATTGCCGCCAGGCGCGACGCGAAAAATAGGTTGGCTTCGTTTCGATCAAATCACTACGCTCGAAACTGAACTCTCGACGAACAAATGAGTCGCTTTGTTAAATTGTTGGCGACTGTTGGGACGGCGCTCTGCCTCGTGGGCAGATTGCATGCTACTGGGTATTTTGGGCCATCCATTTATTTAGAGGATGGCGGCAAGAAGGTGGAGGGCTCCCCTGAATTTTACTGGGGCCTCGAGGTGCGTCGGATTTCTCGAGATTTTCATCCACCTGAAAAATTGGTCGTCTCAAAAGAAACAGTCCAAAAACCCGAAGGGGGAGAACTGGAGGAGTGGACTAAGAAGACTTCCGAAAACACAACAGAAACCGATCTCAAGGATTTTGATTCGGCGGTGCAGGAGGCACGGATCAAGCCAGCCGACCCGGCAAAAGCCAAAGAACAACACAAACAAGCTCGCGCTGCGCTCGATGCCACCGCGAGCGGAACGCCAACGCCGCTGCCGGCCGAGTTTGATTCCGAATTTGCAGATTATCATAAGGGCGC
>JBARMF010000231.1:0-8083 GCA_049802315.1 Candidatus Udaeobacter sp. | reverse complement strand
ATAATCACCTTCAATTATGACCGCTCGCTCGATCACTATCTTTTCACCTCACTGCTAAATTGGCATGGAAGATCAGTCGACGACTGCATCAAAAAGTTCGAAAAGGTTCCGATCATCCATGTCTACGGCCAATTAGGAAAAATCCCGTATCCACAGCGAGATTGTCGTCAATACCTGCCGCTTGGTGAAGACGAGAACAAGGTGCCCGGCGTAGTGGTCGGTGCCTCTCAGGGAATCACACTCCTGCACGAGAAGGAATCCGAACTACAGGAAGTCCATAATCTTCTCGCGGCCGCCGAGCGTATCTGTTTTTTAGGATTTAGTTACGATCCACTGAACCTAACGAGGTTGGCACTGCACAACTCCGCCGGCAGAAGCCGGGAGGTCTTTGGCACGGTCCGACATTTTAGGGCAGCCGAAATTAACCAAACGAAAACACATCTCCGCGGGGCAATGTTAAGCAACAACGTGACCCTCGTTGATGACGACAACCTTGCTCTTCTCCGTCATCATTTGATATTGGACTAAACTGTGAATCAGCAGATTTGCGAAGTCCTCCCCCGCAAAGACAAGCGTGACGTCGATCTAAGAGGTGGGCGAAGTCCAGAAAAGCACGACGTCGTTAGGCAGCGCATTCATGCGCGTTTCCGAAGTCCGCTCGCGCAAAGATTGTCGCGGCGTCGATCTGATTTCCGACGTGCTGCCATTCGGTCGCTTGTGGTATGTCGAACCAAACGCAATCGGCAATGCAATCAGATATGCGGAGCATCGAAGCCGTTCACATCACGCTGTGATTCGCGTTTTCGATGAAGCTGGCAACGTTATTGAAACGCACGAGCATGCGGGCGGTTTCAAAGAGCCGTAACGCGGCGCGAACAAAAAGCCGCCACACGGTGAAGTGTGACGGCTTTAAGGATTGTTGACCGCTTAACGGCGCAGGTTTCGCTAACCCGGCCAGTTAAGCACAACATTGTTAACGACCGTCTGCAACACTGGCCGGTTGGTTGGTAATTTGCCGCGTATCAAAAGCCGGTTGATCGGGTCCGTATAGTCAGTGAAGACAGACAAACTCCCAATGATGCAATCTGGGTTCGGGCAAACTAAGTTCGGCAGCTCGGTTACGTGGAGCAAAACCGCCAAATGCGGATTGGTTCGGAGCAATTCAGAAAGAAATCTCGGATCGTTTTTACAACCGCCGCGTTCATAACGCGCGATTTTGTTGTTATGAAATCGAGTACTAAGGATAAGATTAAGGGCGGCTTCGAGGAAGCGAAGGGCAAAGTGAAAGAAAAGGCCGGCAAGGCAACAGGGAATCCAGACTTGCGCGATCGCGGAACAGCGGAAAAAACAGGTGGAAAGATACAGCGTAAAATCGGAGACGTAAAGAAGGTGTTCGGCCAATAGCCGCGGTGTACGGAAGGGAGACACATGAAATTGCCTGATGCGGTTATTGATAAACTACAAGACGGAGAGTCGCCTGTGACCCACGCTGCAATGATCGAAGGGGAGGACATGTTCATTCGTTACAACTGCGATGGGAAAGCAATCGGCCAGACAATGTTTCACTACACGCGAGAAACGTACGTCGATTGGTTTCGTTCAATGATGAACGAGATGAATCCCGAAACAGGCGGCAGCACGAAGCAAAATAAAGCTAAAGTTCGTAAAAAACGAACGCCGCGGCGTGCCTCTCAGTCACGTGGACCGCGTTCTCGAAAACGTGAATCACGGCGTCACGGCTGAAACTTGCCTGGCCATTAGGCGTTCGCAGCCAATACCGGAACCCATCAAACGGCCGCGTGCTCAACCAAATAGATCTGGCAGCGCTTCAAGCCTCAGTCGGTTTGTCACGATACCCTGGCTTATCTCTTTCTGGTTAGAAGTCGCATTGCGGGCCGGCTGAATACGCATGAGTAAAACCGAAAGTGAAATGGTCCGCTAAACCCGAACAACAGGATTATGCGGCAGCGAAATCGTATTTAAGTTTGCTTTTTGATGAGCAGACGGCTTCCAATTACTGCGAGGCTCTGAAACAGGCGAGCACGGTCGAGTTTGAAGCGAAGGACCTTTTCAGGGCTTCAGAGTTGCCTTTGCTGGGTACAAACAATTCACACGTGAAGAAGGATCAAAAACGGATTGTCACTGAGAAAAAGCTTTCCGCTCTTCTTCTTGTGGAGGCAGGAGCGGAGGAAAGCTCCTTATTGCTGATGGTTATCATCGGCTCTGCGCGGTGTATGCATTTGATGAAAATGCATCAATTCCGTGCCGGCTAGTGTAGGGAGGTCCTAGCCGCCACGTGATAAAACGTGACGGCTGATTGTGAACGCTGCTGCTTAGGGATTGCTGGCCACTTGCGGCTCAGGTCCGCCACGGCGGATCCGTCCGGCGGCGAATTTGTTCGCTTCAAGTCCGCCACGGGACGGACTCGCTGCGGCGAGCTGGGCACTCACCTTCTGCAAACCGGCAGTAAGCGCCTCAATTTGCTTTTGCTGCTGTGCCACCGTGCCTTGCAAGTCCTTCCTTAATTGTGTGATTGTCGCTTCTTGCTGCTCAATTTTGCTTTGTTGATCCCCAACTCTGTTATGCTCTTTGAGGAACTCATTGAGTAACATCGCGGTTACCGCGTCGTAGCGAACGGTGTAAATCTCGCCGTTCTTATCGCGCACCACCAGATCGGGACTTACTTCAGCCACTTCCTCGGCGATCAAACCGAATTGCGGCGTGCCGCTCTTGTCGCTCTTGTAGTGAAAGGTCACCGGCTTGAGCGAGAGAATGGCTTCGCTGGCTTGCTCCATCGGTTTAATCTCTTTCTTGAAGCGCCGCGAGGAGCTGACCGTGCCGAGCTGGCCATCGGAGTCGATTACAACGGGAACGGCGTCCGCGTTTCCTGTTGTGACCCCCCGGATGCCGACGATAAACGCACGGTTCTGTCCGTCGATGTTGCTGTTGCCGATGCGGATGGTGCTGGACTCGCCAGCTACACCAGCGTTGCCGATGTCAATATTGTCACTGCCCGTCGTGAGAAACAAACCGGCGTTAACGCCCAATGCGATGTTTCGATCGCCGGTTGCGTGTTGGAGCGCATTAACGCCCAAGGCCGTGTTCACGCTGCCGTTATTGTCTTCGAGCGCAGAAACACCGATGGCCGTGTTGAAGCCGCCGGTTACGTTGCGAAGGAGCGCGCTAACGCCATTGGCCGTGTTGGAATTGCCGGTGGTATTGTTGATAAGGGCGCGATATCCCTCGGCGGTGTTTCTGTTGGCGGTGTTGTTAAAGAGCGCTTGAGCCCCCACAGCTGTATTCTGGACGCCGGTGGTAAGGCCAAAGAGTGCCTGAGAACCAACCGCCGTGTTATCGGTACCGGTGGTGAGACTGAAGAGGGCTCCAGGTCCCCCCTCAGCCGTGTTGGCGCCCAGATAGCCCCCGTCAGGTGTCGGGCTAACCGCTTGCGCTCTTGGTAAAAGCGCAAAGCACGCGAGCAAGAGCAGGATGAGAAGGAGAGCAAGCCGCAAAGGCGACCGGTCGATTGATGTTCTAAACTTCAGAGTTGTCATATTTTTTGTTTTCATTTTTTGTTGAGCCTGAATTGTTGAACTTGCGGTTGAACTGCAATCCAGTTCCGCGTGGAATCAGGAACCAACCTAGCGAAGCGCTTTGAACAGGCGTCTCACTTCGGCTGACTCACGGCTCCAGTTGGATCTGGAGATCGCGCTAAGCGGTGTCTCAGCGAAGGGTTCAGTCCGCTGCTTTTCAGCTCGGGCCGAAGGGGCGTTGAAACGTCGGGTGACATAATCGAGGAGGCCTTTACGATCATCGCGGCAATCTGTCGAGCTTCTGTCTAGTCAGGCGTCGACTAATTTTCATGTAGGGTCTTACCTTATGCATAGCCACCCTTTTGTTGCTGACGACTCAAGAGTTAGCTAGCAGTGAGCGTCTGTGATCCAGATTGTTCGCCCGTTGGAATCAATCGCTGAGAAGTAGCCCCAACTCCAATCGGCTTTACGGATTTGTTGACCACCTGCGGTGCGTGTCCGCCACGGCGGATTCGTCCAGTGGCGAATTTGCTCGCTTCAAGTCCGCCATGGGACGGACTCGCTGCGGCGAGCTGCGCGCTCACTTTCTGGAGACCTGCAATAAGCGTATCAATTTGCTTTTGTAATTATCTCGGAGCCTTCGCCAGTTGACATTGAACGGGTCTGCTATGAACATCGCCACTCCCTTCTTCTTTCTTACTCCTCCTTTATGAAAACAGCTCTCCTCAAATCCAATCTTCTTATCAAGCCATCGATTGTTCTGGCGGCCGCCGTTCTCACCGCTGCTTCCTTTTTCGCCCCTTCGACCGCGAACGCGGAAGATCCCACCTACCTGATGCCGAAAGGACGGGGCGGAGGGCACACCGACGATGGCATTCAGCCCTATGATCCGAATCCCGCCGCCCCCGATTCCAGGACCAGGCAGTTTTTGACCTATGGGTTCGACTCGGACGGCAACCCAATCCCCCTAAAGACCCTGCGGATCACGAACAACACCGCGGACACCGTGTATCCGATCATGCGGGATCCCAACTCGAACGTCCTCGAGAGTAATTCCGCGGTGGGCTTGTATGACCCTTACGACCTGCCAAAGAAGGAATACCGCGGCTACATTGGCTACGAGGAGGACGGAAAATATTATTTCGGTCTGAAAAAGGGCGAAAGCATCCTCGTGAGCCTTCCGCTGGTCTTCTGGAATGGCGCCCGCATCGGCATTGGGACCGACGGCCAATACCTCACCCCGGCCGCCCTCCCGAATCCCCTGCGATGGGACCCAAACGGGAATCGCTCCATCACCGATGCTCCCACCAGCCGCGACACGATCCCAAATGGCGTCGTGATGTGGTATCGGGCCCACATCCCCCAGGCTCCCAATGACGATACCGAGGATCAGCTCGCGGAGTGGACGATTCGCGACCACCGCTACCTGGTCAATCCGCAGATCACGGCGAAAACCAACCGCGAAATTCCGGACAATCAATTGGTCACTCTGATCAATTACGACGTCTCTAATGTCGACAATCTCTATCTGCCACTGGCGATGGAAGCGACGGACGTCTGGGTGGTGCCCCAAAGATCCGGGACTGGAAGGAATGCCAACCGGGATGGCTGGGCCCCCGGGTCGGATCCCGATATTTACGGTTGGACCGGAGCCATCAACACGATCCATTTCTTGCAGACCAGAATCCGGGAATTCACCGCCGGCGACAACGAGCTCCTTGGAGAGTATTTCGGCAAAAAAAGGGAAGGCTGGCCCTTTTATAACATCCCCAACCCCACCAACGACCCGGACGCGCCCATCAAAATCCCGTCCGGCGCCAACATCTTTGCGCAAAGCCCGCTCAAGGCGGTCCCTTCCAGCTATGGCAACGGAGAGTGGCAGAACAACAAATACATGCTCTCGAGCGGCGGCGCCGGGCCGATCGAGGCGACCATAGGGTGGGCGGGGGGCACTCCGGATAAAAGGGGAGACACCATCCTCCACCTGAACCACGTCGCCGAGCCCCACAAGATCGACTTTATTGCGAAGGACTACCTCGTCATAGGCGTCCCGCCAAACCCCCCGCCCCGGATACCCAACCCCATCCAGGATGGCACCACCGTCTTGGGCGTGGATAAAAGGGCGGGGACGGTCACCTTGAGCAAACCGTTGATCGGCTCGAGCGAAGCCTGCGCGTTCACGTTCAGGCGGCCTGTCCATGACTACGCCTCCGAGGCGATGATCAAACTCTGGTACTCCTGGACGCAATACTACCTGGAGCACTGGAAGGATGAGACGCCAGGCGCTCCCACGGCCCCGACGCCGATCACCGGTTCCATCGAGAAGGATGCTGCTACGCTGATTTTCAACGAAGCGCACCCCGAGTTGGTCCAGGGAATGGCGGTAACCGGCCCAGGTCTGGACGACGCCGAGACCGAGAAGGGTCGCCACCAGGGTGACGCTGTGATTCTGCAAATCGCTAGCGATAAAAAGTCAGTCATCCTGAGCCAGGTGGTGAACACCCCTTCCACCAGGGCGACATTCACCTTCCACCCTCCGAAATCGCTGCTGTACACCCCCACCGCGGAAGGAGACCCGGGATATCCGTTGATCGGTAAAGATTTCAAATTTTCCAACGAGCCGGCGTGGCACGATCCCTACGAGTTCTCCCAGCAAGTCTATTTGATCATGGCCTCGATGAACCAGATCGGCCATCCGAACAACGACAGCGTATCCAAATACATGCAGGACATTGTCGGCGCTAACATGGGATTCATCTTCACCGATGACGCGAAGAAGTCGTTCGACGCCAAAATGGTGACGTCGACGATCCGCGACATGATCAAGTCCGTGCTGCGCGGCGTGAGCGATTTCACCAAGTATCCGGATAAAATCGAAGACGGGAAACACGTTGTTTGGTATCCAAACCCGTCACTCAAGCGCGGCGACCAGGACTTCAACGTCTTCAACCTCGATCCCTTCGTCTGGTTCGTCCATGTCAAGTTGGGCTTCTCGGGTTACGGATTCTCCGTGGATGACGACACCGCTGATGTCGGCGCCGGCGGGGCGTCGCAACTTCAGCTCACCGTCACCGAGACCGGCGGTCTGAAAAATACCATCCCATGGACCATCCAGGCGCCCTATGGTCCGGTGAGAAACGTCTCACTCCCGTATTCGGGGCCGGCGAGTTCGACCAACGGGGATACCCTTTACAACGCCATAGAGCACGTCAGCGATACCACACCGATCAGGATCACCACGACGGGGCAACACAACCTCTCCAACGGAGCTACCGTGGTGATCGACCAAGTCCGCGGCGACCCCGCCGCCAATGGCACCTTCAAGATCGGCCTTGTCTCGCGGTTGACGTTCGCCCTATTCGATGCCGAAACGGGCACGATTCCGGTTTCACCGACCGGCACCTACACTCGCGGGGGCCGGTGGAGCTATCCGCTCCATCCCTTCGTCGACTCCGGCGACGACCTCAAGAAGGTTTTCTACCGGGTGACGGGGGACGATGCCTTGGGCACCTTCCAAGGGACGCTCGTTCGCGTGAACGGCGTGGATCGTAACCCAAAATCGGACCCACCCGGGAAGCCGTTTCGGGTCTGGCGACTGGGCAAGCAGAATACAGGACGCCTCCTCCTCGACGCCGATCTGACCGATGTGCATGGCACCCCTCTGCCCGCCGGCACTTACGACTTCACTTTCTTCGGGGAGTAGCGGAGGTGAGAGCTAGCATGAGGAAGGCTGAGGCTGCTGGCCCGAAACCGCCCACCGCTATGAGCGAGTCGGGCAGGCGCAAAGGCGCCCAGATCAACCAAAAGTAGCCCCAGGTCAAGACAAAGGAGAAAAGGAAAAAGAAGAACAACCGATGACGGCTGAGCAGGCTGTCACCGGCAGAATCCGCGCCTTTGGTGTCGCTATCGACCGTCGCCATATAAAATTCTTAGTTACGATATCGCTGACCCTTTTATGTAAGCCATCAACGTGGCGTCACGCTTTGATTGCCGCAGTAAAATTACGGCGCCTAATTCTGGTCCGCATGGCAACGCCTGAATTGCGAGCAAATCACGCCATTTTGTTAAAGCAACTCAGGTGGCGTGCGGGTCGGTGCTTCCAATTGCAGAACGCGGTCAGCTTTTATCCAGGCACGATGAAACGTTTTCCATGTTGCGGTGTGCATCTGCAATCCAGATCGGTTTGGCCGTCGGAACTTAGTTCTAGGGGTTGTTGACCACTTGCGGCGCAGGTTTGCTCGCTTCAAGTCCGCCACGGGACGGACTCGCTGCGGCGAGCTGGGCGCTCACCTTCTGCAAACCCGCAGTAAGCGCTTCAATTTGCCTTTCCTGCTTCGCTAATTTGGATTGAAAGCTTGTCTGTTGCTGCGCAATAGTCGCTTCCTGTTTTGCCACTGTAGATTTGAGGTCTTGCACTGTTCGATGCTCTTTGAGGAACTCGTTGAGCAACATCGCATTCACCGCCTCGTAGCGGACGCTGTAGATTTCGTCATTGCGATTGCGGACGACTAAGTCGGGATTCACCTTCGCCACTTCTTCGGCGATCAAGC
>JBARMF010000230.1:0-2268 GCA_049802315.1 Candidatus Udaeobacter sp. | reverse complement strand
CGTAAGCACGTACGGCAAACCGAACGCCATCGCGATTGCTTTCGATTTCTCAGCAACTTCGTCGTTACCTGCTCTGCAGATTACAAAAGGCACGAGAGCTTCCGGGATATCGCCGCCGTGAAGGTCGACGTATGCGTCCGCGTGCACGACGAATTCGTTGATACACGCATGCGTCATTTGCTCGGAATAACTGCCATGGGGATCGCCGGGGAAAACGCGATTCGGGTTCACGTTATCGACCGGACAAACAAACGGTGTCCGCGCCCGAAACGCCGGCAGATTCAACACCGGCATCAAAATCACCGTGCCCGAAATCTTTTTTGGATCGAGCATTTTGCCCAATTGGATCACCGCTTCGACCGCAGGATACTCGCCGCCGTGCACGCCTGCGTTGACGAATAACATCGGTCCCGGCTTCGCGCCCGCGACTGAAATTGCCGGCCGCGGCTCATCGTTCGCCAACGCTGCGCCTGGCAATTTGATCAGGTGCCGCTGTGTTGTGCCGGGCGTCAGTTCGCCCAAAATCGGTGGATGCATCTCAGAACCTACATTCTCCCGCTGACATCGCCGGCTCGGGACAGAGAATGTCTGAGTAATTATACGGACCAGATGTCGACCAAGACCCGCTTGAAATTTCCGCCCAGGATTTTTTCTATCGCCGCGCTCTTGTAGCCACGCTTCAACAACGCATCGGTCACGAGCTCGAGTTTCCGTTCGGCATTCAGGTCCGGGATGTAAGCCGGCCGATCCTCGCCTGGCGCAGCGATCCCCGCGGCTTTCCGTTCCTCGGTTCTGCGTTTCAGTTCGGCAAGTTCCTCTTCGCCGACGTGCAGAAAGGGAACGTCCGTCCCGACCCCGACATGATCTTCGCCGCAAACCTTAACCGCATGGTCGAGATGCTGGAGGAAATCCTTGAGCATCGGCTGCTTCGGCGGTTCGGTCAGAAACGGCAGCATGTAAATTCCGATCACGCCGCCTTTGTCCGCCAACGCTGTCAATTCGCGATCTTCCTTGTTCCGCGGATGCATGCAAACAGCGCGACAGCCGGCGTGAGTGATCAACACCGGTTTCTTCGACTCCGCGATGCCCTCCGCGGTCGTCTTTGTGTTGGAATGACTGAGATCGAGCGCAACGCCGACCTCATTCATTTTGGCCACGACGCTGCGGCCGAGATCAGTCAGGCCGTCCGTATCGCCGTCGAGACAACCGCACCCGAGCGGTGTCCGGTGATTGTAGGTAAGCTGCATCACGCGCACACCGAGACTGCGGAACAGCTCGATCCTATCGATCTTGTCCTCGAGCATGTTCGGCGATTCGAACGAGTAAATGACGCCGAGCTTCCCTTCGTTCTTGGCGCGATTGAAATCGGCTGCGCGTTGCACTTTGAAAAACGCTTCCGGCTGCTTCTCCATCAACAGCTCCGCTTTCGCGATCGCGGTCACGGCCTCCTCGAAATTTCCCTGTGGGCCGCCAAGTGTCGACTTCACCACGTTCACGCCGGAACCGACAATCCGCTTGGTCACGCCCGCCGGATCATTGTTCTGAATCGGAAACCCGATCGCGCCCAGTACGTTCCCGTCGAGTACAAACGCCTTGCGATACAATTCCGCCGCGACGGCCGACGCCGATACCAGTGTGGCGGTAGCGGTCGGTCCGCCCGACCACAGAGCGTTCGGCTTGAGCGCGGTCAACGTCACCGCCCCGCCCAAGGTTTTCGTAAATTGCCGACGACTAATCATCTCCCGAAAAGTCTATCGCAATCCACTCGGCAAGCGTGGCGAGGAAAGGAGTTTCCCAAATTCGCTCCACCGTTTCTCGAGATCGGTGCCGCTTCGTTTCTCGATGTAACGGCGCACCATGTCTTCTCCGAGATTGTAGTTGATGACGTAACTTCGATAACGCTGAATGAATTTCACCCGCTGTTGAGCGCGAGCTGGTTCCATCACTGCGTATTTTTGCAACCATTGCACCGCAGCGCTCTCGTCGATCTCACCGTTGATCAATCTTCGCGCGACCTCGTTCACCGCATAGTCGAGCTGCTTCATCAAATCCTGCACGGCGTAATATTCGTCTGCGCGCTTGGAATCGATCCCGGCCGCCGGAAACAAGACTTCCTTCTCGAACTTCATTCGCTCGGCCCAGGTGGGGAACGCAACCGCACGGCCGAAATTCGCCGTCCCTTCCGCGACGAGCGATTGCGGTGAGAAGAGCGGGTAAACCGAAAACTCCACCCAGCCGCGATCGCGGACCAGGTTCTTTTCCAGCAGC
>JBARMF010000229.1:0-13870 GCA_049802315.1 Candidatus Udaeobacter sp. | reverse complement strand
GCGCCTTTTGGATGCACAACGCGGTCGCCGATTTTTACTTCCTTCTCTTTGTTCATGAACGCCTCGGCGAGGTCGGGATTATGGCCGTTCTTGATGGCCGAGCCTCGAATGAGTGCAGACCAATACGAAATTGTTTTTTCCTTTGCTGTGGCGGGTAGATCTTCGCCTGTCGAAAGGATAGGTGCAGCCGCACCAATTGCGCTGACCGGCGCCATGTAAATGTGTTGCGTGGCGATGACAATGAGCGCGCCGGCGGACCCTGCGTTTGTGTTGATGAACGTGTAGGTCGGGATTTTGATTTGGTTGAGCGCGTTTACGATCTCGGTCGCTGTATCCAGGCGGCCGCCGTACGTGTTCATGTCGAAAACGATGGCAGAAGCGTCGTTGCTCTCCGCTGTTTTGACTGCCCGCCGCAAAAACGCCAGCAGCGACGGTGCGACTTCACCATGCAAAGGCACCACGACGACGTCGCCTTTCTGAATGGACTTGTGCGCGGGACCCGGCGCGGCAACGCCAAACACAAAAGCGAGGCATATGCTGATCGCAAACATCTTCATCTTTCAAGTTGATCAGGCGTGGATAAGCTTGCCAGTTTTCCTGTGGCAATTCCATCAGAAACAATCGAACAAATCGCCGCTGGGAACGATATTGTCGACGTCATCGGTTCGTATTTCCCGCTGAAACGCGCCGGATCGAATTTCAAGGCGCTCTGCCCGTTTCACCAGGAGAAAACACCCTCGTTTACGGTTAGCCCGAGTCGGCAGACATTTCATTGTTTTGGCTGTAGCGCTGGCGGCAGCGTTTTTCGGTTCGTAATGGAATATGAGCACGTCGATTTTCCAGCAGCTGTGCGCAAGCTCGCGACGCGCGCCGGGATCACCATAGTCGAAGAACGTGGCTCGGCAGACGAAGATCGACAGTACGAGACGCGTCGCAAATTACTGAAGTTACACGCCGAAGCCGCGGAATGGTTCCACGAAAATCTGACCAAGAGGGAAATCGGGGAATCCGCGCGGAAATATTTAAAGCAACGTGGAATCACGGGCGAAATCGCGAAGCGCTGGCAGCTTGGCTACGCACCGGACGAATGGGACGCGTTCGGCAGTTGGGCACGCGGGCAAGGCTATGACGCGCGCGAACTGATTTCGAGTGGCCTTATCAAAACGAAGGACGACGAACAGACATCAAATCTCGATACTAGAACTTCGTATGATCGTTTTCGCGGCCGGATTATTTTTCCCATCTGCAATCGCGAAGGGGAAGTGATCGCATTTAGCGGGCGCTTGCTGAAAGAACAGGAAGGCGCGGCGAAATACCTTAACTCACCGGAGACACCGCTTTTCAGGAAGGGCAACGTCCTTTTTGGGTTGCACAAATCCAAGCGCGCATTGATTGAGGCGAACTGTGCGATTGTGTGCGAAGGCCAGCTCGATTTGATCAGCTTGTTCGAGGCAGGGATCACAAATGTCGTTGCGCCGCAGGGGACTGCGTTCACGGAAAATCAGGCGCACATCCTGAAACGGTATGTCAGTGAAGTAGTTCTGTGCTTCGATTCGGACGCAGCCGGGGCCAAAGCGGCCGAGCGCTCGCTCGATGCACTGCTGGAAAACGATTTTATCGTCCGCGTCGTGGAGTTGCCGCCGGGCGAGGACCCGGATTCGCTCGTTCGCCGGGAGGGAAAGGAGCAATTCGAAAAACGGGTAGCGAGCGCTCGAGATTTTTTTGAGTATCGGATCGAGCGAGAGATCGCGAGTGTCGACTTGACTTCCATCGGCGCAAAGATTCAAGCCGCGCGCAATTTGGCGGCGACGGTGTCGCGAGTGCACGATCCGGTTCTGCGGGGAGAGGTGGTCAGCAAAGCATCGGCGCGCCTCGGTGTTGCGCCTGCCGATTTTGCGTCACTTCTGGCAAAACCGGCTCGCGTGCCAGGTGGTCGTGAGGACATGAGCACAACTGCAACTCGTGCCCTGGCCAGTCCGCCGCATGATATTGTGATGCTTTGCCTCCTGGCGTTGCGCGATGCAAACGCCCGCAATTTCCTTCAGACACAAAATTGGCGTGAGATTCTCGAGCAAATACCGGACACCGACATTCTGATCCGGATTTTGGAAAGTGAATTCGAACCGGATGATACCGCGTCGTTGAACGCGTTCATGGCTACCCTTTCGCCAGAGGAGGAACGGCTCATTTCCTCATGGCTGATGCAAAAGATGCCCGCAGCCACGGAACCAGTTGTCGAAAAGTGGTGGTACGGGACCTGTCAAAGCGTTGTGCGTCGTCGTTTGGAGGTCGCGAAAAACCGGATCAAAGTCCCTGGGTTGAGCGCCGGTGACGTCCTAAATTTGCAAAAACAAATTCTTGACCTGCAGGAACAGCTCCACGAATTTCCTCGGCCCGTCGGCGGAGGAGACGCCTAGGTGTCTTTAACTGCCGCGTGGCAGGCCGAAGGTCCTAGACCAAATTCTTAACCAAACAAACTTGGCCAGGCATTCGAAACGAAGGGGGAGCAGCCGACAGTCGTCGGCTCGTCGGCTTAAGAGCAGCCGTGGCCGCAGTGTACCGAAAAGACGTTTGAATTCGCAACGAAATCACAGCAAGCCACCGCGAATCAATTCTCGGAAGCGGACGCGTATCAAGTCTTCGTCACAAGGAGGCAACCACAATGGACCTCGTTCGATGCCGGCGCTTGGAGTAACAGGTTTGTATTCTTCGGTTGAAGTTCAAGCACGTATTCGAGAGCTGATCAAACTGGCGAAAGAACAGGGTCATCTCACGTTCGACGATCTGAACGAGGCGTTACCGGAAGGAGTCACTGACGCCGACGAACTCGATTTGATTCTCACGCGCCTTCGCCGTCTGGAGATCGACATCATCGAGGCCTCCGAAGTTGACCGGTACAGGGACGGCAAAAAAGACGCCGATGAGGAGGAAGAGGAAGAAGAGAGCAGAGCGACACCGAAGGTTGATATTCTGGATGATCCGGTGCGCATGTATTTGAAGCAGATGGGACAGGTTCCGCTGCTGACCCGGGACCAGGAAGTTCTGATCTCAAAGCGAATTGAGGAGGCGGAAGCGATGGTGCAAAAACATCTCAGTCGCTTCGGATTTGTTGCGCGCGGCCATCTGGAACTGGCGCAGAAACTCGTCGAAGGCCGGGAACGATTCGACCGCGTGATCCTCGATAAGAAAATCGAGAGCCGCGAGAGATACATGAAGAACCTGCCACGATTGTGTAAGGAGGTGGAGCAATTGAGCGTATCCATCAACCGTCACTTTTCCGAGCTTGTCCGCGATTGTTCAAAAAAGGCGCCGCAAAAGCGCAAGGCACTGCAAAGAACGATGGGGAATTTGCAAAAGATTTACCCTCGTTTTTACCTGAAGCAGCGAGTAACAGAGGAATTTGTGCACCTCGCCGACGAGGCACATCACACGTCGCTTTATCTTCAGACTGAGCTCGCCAAAAATCCTCGCGGCAAAAAACGGCGGTTGCAGCTTCAGAACAAGGTCCGCGATTTGGAGATCAGCCTCTGGTTTTCGCTTTCCGATTATTCCGAGGAATATCGGACGCTGAAAAACTGGCTGCGTCAGGCGTTCAAGGCAAAAACCGAAATGGTCGAGGCCAACCTTCGTCTCGTTATTTCCATCGCGAAAAAATATACCAATCGCGGTTTGTCCTTTCTCGACCTGATCCAGGAAGGAAACATGGGATTGATGAAGGCAGTCGAGAAGTTTGAATATCGTCGCGGATACAAGTTTTCGACCTATGCGACCTGGTGGATTCGTCAGGCAATTACCCGGTCCATCGCCGACCAGGCGCGCACGATCAGGATTCCGGTGCACATGATTGAGACGATCAACAAACTCTTGCGCGTGCAAAAACAACTGGTCCAGGAATACGGGCGGGAGCCTACGCCGGAGGAAGTAGCTGAGGAAGTTTTGCTGCCAGTGGACCGGGTTCGGGCCGTGCTAAAGATGGCACAGCAACCGATCTCGCTGCAGTCACCAGTGGGCGAGAGCGAGGAAACTAATTTTGGCGATTTCATCGAGGACAGGGGCGCCGAAAACCCGAGCGACATGACTGCGATCGTTTTACTCAAGGAAAAGATCAAGGATGTCCTGGAAACCCTCACGGACCGGGAACGGCAGGTCCTTGAGCAACGTTTCGGCCTCGTCGATGGCTACAGCCGAACGTTGGAAGAAGTAGGAAGGCAGTTCCAGGTTACTCGCGAGCGGATCCGGCAGATTGAGGCAAAAGCGTTGCGCAAAATGCGTCATCCAACCCGGATTCGGCAGTTGGAAGGTTTTCTTGAAGCGCCGGGAATTTGAACATAATTTTCGAGCGCGTTGGAGCGCAACTTCGAGGCATTCAGACTGTTGAATCGGATGGACAACATGGAACCTCAAGATGACAAAGAGCTATGGGATGTTCTCGGCCGGCTTCCTAAGCCTACGCTTTCGCCATTTTTTGCTCGGAATGTCCTGAGAGAAATTCGGCATAAACCGAGTCGTTTCGAGCGGGCGCGGAAATGGTTCAGCTTGCGAAGGGTCGTTGGAGCGTCGGCCGTGGCGGCCGTCTTTGTCGCGGTTGCTGTTGTCACGCATTATCCGGGTCCGCGCACAACGTCTTCGAGCGAGTCAGATATAGTAGCTAAAATCGATCCACAGGATTATGACGTCGTGGCTGATCTGGATGCATTGATCGCCTGGGATGAAAATAGCGTGTGGGAAGATAGGCCAACCTTGTAAATTCTTCGTCGGTTTGGCCGCTTTCGCTTTGTCTTGCGCTTACGCGCAAGCGCAGCCGCAACAGCATCGCGGTGGCCCCGTTGGCCGGCCTCCGCCAATGGCTGCACCTCATGGACCCGCGCAAATGGCAGCGCCTCATGGGCCGCCGCCAAACCAGCCTCATGGACCACCTTCAGGTCAGCCTAACGGGCCTGCTTCCGGGCAGAGCGTAAGGGATCGCTGGCTCGCAATGCCCCCAGATGCGCGCCAAAATTTCCAGCGCAATGCCGAACTTTGGATGCAGATGACTCCGGAGCAGCGCAACCTGATGCGTCAACGCGAGAATATGCGACGGCAGATTCTTACGCACGACGCCGACGCGGCGGTTCGCGACTCGGGTCTTCAGTTGAATTCACAGGAGCGCGCTCGATTTGAATCTCGGTACATCCAGGAACGCCGAAAAGTCGAACAATCGCTCCGGCAGCAAATCGAATCAGAGAGGCAAAAGGAGATACCTGCGCTCATTCAGCAGTTAAGGAAAGAATTCCAGATCGATGAGCCGGGCAAAGGCCGTGGGTCCAAACCGGCGCCTTCGGCAAACTCGGGAAGATAATGATTCGAGCCAGCCCCTGTGTGGCTATTCCGGTTAACTAGTACCGGTAACGATAGGGATACCGATAATGATCGCGGTAATAACGGTGTCCGCCGTACCGGTAGTACGGCCGGTAATAGGATCGATAATAAGGTCTATAGTACGAGTACGGATAGTACCCGTAAGGGTAATATCCGTAATAGCCCGGACCGAACCCGATACTGAAGTAAACTTGAGCATCAGAACGCGTCGTCCCTGCAACCATCAAAACCCCGGCCACGACTGCAATCAACAGAACTTTCCTCATTATTTACCTCCCAGTAATTAAACAGGAAAATAGATGGAAAGTTTCCCGTTATTCGGAGCCCTGAATATCTGGATACCCCCTGAAGGAGGCAGTTTGACCGATCTGCTCGTATACGATATCGCGTAACCGTAGGGCATCGGCAGTTTTTTCTACTCCTTCTCCCGGGAATGCGACTACTGGTCCTCCAGTTAAAATCGGGCCCAAATAAATCTGCACTTTATCGATGAGCTGCTTTTCGAGCGCCTCACCAAGAACTTCGCCGCCGCCCTCGATCAACACGCTGGTGATGCCGCGTTTACCGAGATCCTTCAGAACCGACGCCAGAGATTTTCGCTTATAGATCAAAGTTCTGGCGGCAAATTTGTCGGACAACACGTGAGCTTGGCGTGGCAGTTGGCCTGAGCGGGTCAGGACAATACGCCACGGTTGCCGCGCCGGGCGCACGCCGCGAACTGTCAAACGCGGATTGTCAGCTCGGACGGTTTCCGCTCCAACGAGTACCGCGTCCATGCATGCGCGTAGCTGATTTGCTTCGCGCCGAGCATCGCTTCCCGTGATCCACCGGGATTCACCAGGCGGACGTGTCAATCGTCCATCGAGAGACATGCCGCATTTTGCGATCACAAAAGGCTGCCCGGTGACTATCCATTTGTTGAACCCTTCGTTGAGTCGCGTGCATTCTTCTACCAAAATTCCGTCCCGCACTCGGGCGCCTGCCTTTCGCAATTCGACAATGCCTCTACCGGAATGCCGCGGATTCGGATCGGTCGCACCGATGACTACGTTTTTTAGTCCAGCTTTGATTATCGCCTCAGTGCACGGCGCAGTCCGCCCGGCGGTCGAACATGGCTCCAGGGTTACGTAGAGCGTAGCCCGCGCGGGAATTGGTGCGTCAAAATCGCGCAGGCATTCAACCTCAGCGTGTGCGCGCCCGGCTTCTCGATGATGTCCCTTCGACACTATCCGATTATCAATCACCAAAACGGCTCCTACCGCGGGATTGGGGCTTGTGCGGCCGAGCGCCTTTTTTGCTTCGGCCAAGGCGGCGCGCATGAACGCTTCGTCTCGGTCGGTCGTCATGGTGCAGGCGAATTAAACAACACGTGCCTGGAGGGATTCGAACCCCCAACCTTCTGATCCGAAGTCAGAAGCTCTATCCAGTTGAGCTACAGGCACTGGTGAAAAGGTCAATTCCCTATTTCACACCAGTGCCGGCACTCGTCAAAAACTCAGCGACAGACCAGCATAGCCGGAACGACGTGGCGCGGGCTCAATTCCATTGGCAAACACGCGGTCGTAATATATCTCGTCGGTGAGATTGGTGATGCCCGCGATCAAGCGCAGATTTTTCGTGATATACCAATCCCCTGTAAGATTGAAAATCTTGTAGGCGGGAATGTGCGCTTTCGGGATCTGCGCGTTGCCAATATTTGTGTCCTGCCAGAACTGCTGCGAGACGTAGACAGCCGAGAACGTAATGTCAAAACAAAGATCTTTTCTCAACTGGAGTCCGCCTTTCATTAGAAAGTCTGGCGCGAATGCCGGGTCATTGCCGACGAGCGTTTTGTCGGTGCCAGGTATAAGGAGGGCGCTTTCAGTATATGTTGCATCGAGGAATTGAACATTGCTGAAAGCGATCAATTTGAGCGGGTGATAATCCGCTATCGAGAAGCCGGGTACAGGTGGGGATTTGGCGTCGACGACCGCTTTTCCGGGCTCGGCATGCACTTCGACGATCGGCGGATGTTCGAAGGGAGCCAGTAAATCATAGTAAAGTTCGCCCTCCAAACCACGATTACGCGTGCTACCTGTATTCAGGATGATGAAATCAGTGTTACTGATATTCTGGGTCTCAGTTCTGTTATCGAATAACATCCAAAACAAGCCGACATCATACCAGAATCCCTTATAAGGCGTACCGTGCACGCCCAATTCAAAGTCAAGCGAATGGAATGGGTCCGGTATCGATTCACCAAATGCGATCGTGCGGGAGGTTCCTGCGATATCGAAGTATCTTGTGGGTCGCCAGCCAGAAGAAGCACTGAAATAAGTTTCGTTGTGGTTACCGAAATCGTTACCCATTCCAAATCCCCACAATGGCACCCAGTGGTCGGCGCTGATGCTTGCGGGCCCGGTGGGAGGGTTGGCGGCTAGCCAAGGCGCGAACGTCGAATCGACTTCGACGTCTTCATGGTCGAGGCGAAACGAGCCAACCATGTGAAATTTCCCGATGCGGACGAGATCCTCAATAAAAAACGCCTGATAATTGGAGGTCCTGGATTGATCGAGAGGGATGATGTCCGAGGTGGTGCCGCGTGATGCGGTTAGAAAATCAGGGCCGCTGTTCTCTTCGTTTAACGTGTATCGCTGAAACGGCGCATCGCCATGATAAACAACGGTGCCAAACGTCAGGGCACTGCCTCTAAAAATACTGTCGTCCCCCCACAACTTGCGGAAGCGTATGTCGGCCCCGCCATTATTGAATTCCTCGTAACTGAAAAGAGTGCTTGAGGGAAATGGATGCGGCCTTCCTGGATTGAAGTTTGCTGCGGCGCGCGCGTCGATCTCCTGATGTGTGAACCATCCTTTGGCCTGCAAAAGCCAGCCGTTTTCAAAGTCGCGTTCGTATCGGAGAATAGTCGTGTACCTATCAACCCAGTCCTCGTTGTATGGAGTGAACGAAAAGTTTTGGTCATGAACAAACTGCTTATAGGTAATCCTTCCCGGATCTCCACCGTCAAAGCGACTCGAGTAGAAATCGAGTGCCAACAACTGGTGCTCGTCAGGCCTCCAACCCACGTAGAGATCGGTTTGCCATAGATTGTACCAGCTGTTATCACGTTGCCCGTCTGATCGCACGTACCCACCATCAAGACGAAATTCCAACGGACCCATAGCCTCCTGAATCACATTGAAAGTGGAATAATATCCATAAGCGCCACCGATCTGTTCGGTATAGAAATTCCATGGCGAACCCGGCGCGGGATATTTGGTTATAAAATTCACTACCGGCGCTGGCTCCGGCCCGAAAAGCAAGCTGTTGCCGCCGCGTATAAATTCAATCTCGCTTATGGCTTGAGGTAGCGGCAGATAGTAAAGAGTAGGGAAACCAATCCAATCACTCATCAGTGGCAGGCCATCCCGAAGCACCAGGGTAAACTCTGATTCCTGCGGATTACCAAGGCCCCGATAGCTAAAATTGAACTGCCCCGGCGTGTGTTGTTCGGTAACGAGCAAACCTGGCGCCTTGAGAAAAAGGCCCTGCAGATCATTATCCTCCAGAGGCGGTTGTTCGTTCAGCTTGATGATCGTCGCTTTTTTTGTCACTGTGATTTTCGTGCCGGCTACTTCAGGCATGATGTGCTGCCGCATTTCATGGAAATTGTCGTGAGGCGTCGGAGTTGCAATGGCCTCACCCGTGACGACGACCCCGGGTGCTTGTACAGCTTGGGCCGTACTGTCTTGCCTTGCCATTAGAAGCAGAATCGAGATCGCGAAGAGAACGAGCCGCCAATGATTTTGGATTGATCGTAAATGCGCTGAACAGCGCCGAGTACAGCCGGAATTTGTGAGCATGGACGCGGAGATTACAGGTTCGTAATCTTTGTCGTCAATGAAAATTTTGTAATGTTTGAGCGATCCGCCTGAATCAACTCAATCGAAAGTAATTCGCATTCGAACAAGGGATTAGAGTTCCCAGTGGGTGGCCGACGGGACTCGAACCCGCAACAACCAGAATCACAATCTGGGGCTCTACCATTGAGCTACGGCCACCATCTTTGGCAGGGAACAAGATTAAAATTCGAATCTCTTTTTGCAAACAAAGGACTCGACTTTCTCGGCGTCTCCAGTAATTCTCGCCGCCGGTGGTACGAAAGACTCCCCCCACTTGGCCTGTCATGGCGCCGCGGCGTCGTGTAATGCGACGCGTGACTGCTTGCCTCGCGGCCGTATTTTTCTTCGCCGCTACGGTGCTCGCCGTCGCGCAACAGGACGATCCAAGCGAAATTTTCCTCAAAGCCTATCTATCCGCGCAACAGGGCGAAAAACTCGAGCGTCAGGACCGATTCAAGACGGCTTTAGCCAAATATCGGTTCGCAGGCAGCTTGATCGAGGAACTTCGTAAATCGCACGGTCAGTGGCAGCCAGCGGTCGTGGAATATCGAGGCCGCAAAATCAGCGAAGCGATTTTGAGACTTCAGGAGCGATTCACAAGGCAAACCCAGCTCAACGCGAGTGCCAGTCCGTTGCCCGACATTGCGCCGGCAGCGCCTGAAAGTAATGCCTGGTCTGAGCCTGGCCCCGAAGCCTTGGTGCCCCAACCCAGCGAGACCATGAACGAACGGCCGCGGGATACGGCAATCAAAGGCGCAACAAAGAGTTTGCGCGATAAAGTCGCTGAGTTGCAAGCGGCGCTCGACAAGACGCGCGGGGATTTGGAGACGGCACGAAAAGAAAAAGGAGCAGTCGATACGCGTTTGAACGAGACAAATTCCAAGCTGGAGCGAGCCCAAAACGATCTCGATGAGGTGAAGAAATCAGAACGTCAGACGCGCGACCAACTCGCGCAGCTTCACGAATCAAATCCCTCGCAAGCGATGGAAGGTAACGTCGACAAAGAACAACAGCAGTTACCCGCCGAAGTTGCGCAATTAAAAGGAGCCGTTGCCGCAGCCGATCAAGCGCGTGTTACCGCTGAAAAGCAAAGGGACGATATTCAGGCAAAGTTTGCCGAGGCAAGCAATCATATCGTTACGCTGGAGCGTGAACGAGATGACGCGCTCTCCCAACTGAAATCGGCGAAGGAATCAGAACAGCGTTTTCAGTCGCTAGTCGCGGAGAAAAATGATCTGCAACAGAAGCTTGCAACCGCGGAGGAGAAGGTCGGGAAACTTAGTGAGGCCGCTCCGAACGCTGCCGAGAAATTGGCCGAAATGGAGCGACAAATGGCGCAGCTTCAACAGCAGCTAACTGAAACCCAGAATAGAAACCATTATCTGGCGGCCCGAGCGGCGGAGCTTGACGTTGAGCTGGAACACACCGGCGCCGAACTTCAAACGGCCAGGCTGGCCCAAGCAAACAGCGAGGATTCATCGCAGGTTGCGAGAGAAAACGAACTGCTGAAAAACATCGTTGTTCGCGAACGCCAGGAAGAAACCCGTCGTGATGAGTCGTGGAAGGTAGTGCTGGCGGAATTGGATAGACTCAAAGTGCGATCAGACTTGCTGAACAAGCAGATCGAATTCCTCTCCCAACCAGTAACGAGGTTAAGTAGCGAAGAACTCGCTCTTTTCCGACAACCGGTAGTCTCGATCTCGAATGAGAAGGCCGGTGTAATTAAGATGAATTTTGTTTTCGAAAAGAAATCGACGGCATACGCCGGGAAATCGAATGCAAGCTCAACAGCGGCCTCCAACGTTTTGCCGAATGAACTTCAGAAGGTTGTGGTCGCCGCGCGGAAGAACGTTGAGAAGGGCAGTTATCGAACAGCGGAAAAACAGTATCAAACGATTCTGGCGAAAGATCCTAACAACCTCGACGCGCTATCTAATCTTGGCGTAGTCTACTTTCGTACCGGCAAGATCGGATCCGCGGAATCAACGCTGAAGAAAGCCCTGACCATCGCGCCGGATGACGATTTTGTGCTCACCACGCTCGGGATTGTTCATTATCGCCAGTCGAGGTTCGACGACGCGCTGAAGGAATTAACAAAAGCAATCGAGCTCAATCCAAACAGCGCCACTGCGCACAATTACCTCGGTATTACTGCGAGCCAAAAAGGCCGGCAACAGGAGGCAGAAAAAGAGATGCTTCAAGCCATCGCAGAAGATCCGAACTATGCAGACGCGCATTTTAATCTCGCGGTCATTCTCATCACGGCGCAACCTTCATCAAGGGAACTTGCCAAAGAACATTACGCCCGCGCGACCGCGCTTGGCACGCAACCAAGTCCATCTTTGGAAAGACTGCTGCAATAACGAAACTGATCTTCCCGCGGGCGCTGTCATGTTGAGGTGTCCTAACACGTTGGGCATAATTTTTGGTGCGGGGATGACACAGATCGCTTGGCGCGCCCGAATGGTAGGGTCGGCGCGCTGCGCCGACCCCCGAAAACTTTCGGGGCAGCGCGGCGTCCCTACCGTTGTTTTGCACGCATTGATTTTGAGAGATTTACAAACGATGTGATTAGCAGCGAAGCGAAACATCTCTGATTAGTCGTTACGGAGACCGATGGAGAAATGGCCAGAGATTGAACTCGTTCATCTCCCGTCTCACTCGCCGCTGTGCGCGGCTTGACAGTCCATGTCGCTCGCCCCGCTTGCTCCATTCTTCGTTGCGCTCAGAATGACAATTGTGACGAGTTTCGCAAAATCGACAACGGCAACTTCTGAAAAGCTCAGGCAAAACTAACCCCGGATTCTTCGCGCGCGTCCTTCATGCTTTGTTCATTGCGCTTCTGACGGCGTTCGGCGGATGTATTGTTGCAGCCTTTAATTGTTGAAAAGCGTGCAAGCATTCCTCACGGCTAACTGGCGTTATTTGGCGATGCTGAATTACGTTGTCGACCCTCGTCTGATCGCTCCGCTTGTTCCAGTCGGCACCGAAATCGATTTCGATAACGGTGAGACTTTCCTCAGTGTCGTTGGGTTTCTATTTCTCGACACACGCATCCTCGGTCTTCCGATTCCGTTGCACCGCGACTTCGAAGAAGTAAACCTGCGTTTCTACGTCCGGCGAAAATCCGCGGGCACATGGCGCCGCGGCGTGGTTTTCATCCGGGAACTTGTGCCGCGTCGCGCAATCGCTGTCGTAGCGCGGACGTTTTACGGAGAAAATTATATTGCTGTCCCGATGAAGCATGAAATCGAACATCTCGCCGCACCCGCCTCCGGCGGGCAGCTACTTCGCCCGAGCCGTGACTTTGTAAGCAAAACTAACGACAGAAGTAGCTGGGCGACCCAGCCAGTTGATGCAACTGTCTGCCCTTCGGGCGCAAAGCGGGTCGGCGAGAACCTGAAGGTGGAATACTCGTGGCGCCGCGGCCGCAAATGGGAATCACTCAAAATGACCGCAACTGGCGAGGCGCAACCTGTTCCAGCAGGATCGCACGCCGAATTTATAACCGAACATTACTGGGGTTATACGGCGCTACGCAACGGCTGCAGCGAGTATCAAGTAGAACATCCCCGATGGAAAATTTGGCATGCAAGTGAGTTCGAACTGAATGCAGACATTGCAACTCTCTACGGCGAGCAATTCACCGAAACATTAAGCCAATCTCCCCGCTCCGGATTCATTGCCGACGGCTCGCCGATTACGGTTCAGAAACGCAAGATGCTGTAGGGCGTCTGTGCCAGACGCTGCCACGGGGCGCTAAGGCGTAGTAAAAGTTCTATCGCTGCCGTACCTGGGCCCAGAACTGTTGGTCGCTACGATTCGGAAATGGTAAGTAGTGTGTGTAGCTAAGCTGCTGACGCTGGCCAAGATGTTCCGGTACGTGTTCCCAGTCTGACTCTGTATAGGCGTGTTGTGCCCATAGCTGGTTGTCGTGCCATACTGGAAATAAACGCTGGTAGTCAACCCGTGCGGATCGAGTAAGCCATGCAGTGTCGCTGAAGAGATCGTTACATTGGTTGCCGGCTTAGTTGTCACGATCGGAGGCCCGGTCGCGCTAAGCGTGGTAAAGGTCCTATCGCTGCCGTACCTGGTCCCAGCGCTGTTGGTGGCAACAATCCGGAAGTGATACGTGGTGCTCGCACTCAGGCCACCGATGTTCGTGCTGACACTCTGGTACGTGTTCCCGCTCTTGCTCTGGGAGGCGGTTGTGAGCCCGTAGCTGGTCGTTGTGCCATATTGGAAATGAATAGTCGTGGTCAAGCCATGCGGATCCACGGAGCTGTTAAGCGCGGCTGAAAAACTCGCCACATTGGTCGCCGGGTTCGTGATAACGACGGGAGCACCGGTTGCGCTAAGGGTGGTAAACGTCCTGTCGCTGCCGTACCTGGTTCCGGAGCTGTTACTGGCCACAATCCGGAAGTGATACGTCGTGCTAGCACTTAGGCCGCTGACGTTGGCACTGACACTCTGGTACGTGTTCCCGCTCTTCGTCTGCGCCGAAGTCATGGAACCGTAGCTGGTTGTCGTTCCATACTGGAAATGCACACTGGTCGTCAACCCATGTGGATCGATCGAGCCATTCAGCGTAGCCGAAAAACTCGCAACATTCGTCGCGGCATTAGTCGTTC
>JBARMF010000228.1:0-1750 GCA_049802315.1 Candidatus Udaeobacter sp. | reverse complement strand
CTGCAAAACAATATCGTTCAAACCGCAGGTTCGGCGGGTGAATCGATCGCGTTCGGTTTGGGTGTGACGATGCCCGCGATCATGATTCTCGGATTCGATCTCGAAATCTCGCGAGTAATGCTTGTTGCCGTTCTTGGCGGATTACTCGGGATACTGATGATGATCCCGCTGCGCCGCGCATTGATTGTCGCTGAGCACGGTGTTTTGAAATATCCCGAGGGGACGGCCTGTGCCGAAGTCCTGAAGGCAGCCGTGTCGAAGGAATCGATCGCCGTCGCGGACAAAACACACACGACCGCGAATGCAGAAATCGTAAATCAAGAAGCGGCGAGTGGCGGCGGCAAAGTGATCTTCACTGGTTTTGGAATCGGTGTTCTTTACCAGACCGCCATGGGCGCGTTCAGAATGTGGAAAGATACCCCGGAGAAAATTTTTGGTGCGCCATTAAAAGGCGCTTCAATCTCCGCCACGATCGAACCAGCTTTGCTCGGTGTCGGCTATATCATCGGGCCCCGGATCGCCTCGATAATGTGCGCAGGCGGTGTGCTCTCGTACCTCGTGCTGATTCCAGCGATCAAATTTTTTGGTGACCACGTCACGGGACCGCTTTCACCCGGAACCATTCCTATCAGCCAAATGGGTCCCGACGATATTCGCGAGGCGTACATTCTTTACATCGGCGCCGGAGCAGTTGCCGCCGGTGGAATCATCAGCTTGTTCCGATCGATCCCTACAATCTGGCATGGATTGCGCGGCGGATTGTCGGATCTGGTGGGCCAACACAGTTTGCAAGGACCCGCGCCGCGAACTGATCGCGATTTGTCGATGCGCGTCGTGATCATTGGTTGCCTTGCGATCATCGCGGTCATCATGGCAGTTCCGCAGTTGCATCTGCGCGGAAATTTTCTCGGCGCGTTTTTGATCGTGCTGTTCAGTTTCATGTTCGTCACCGTATCTTCGCGATTGACTGGAGAGATTGGCTCGTCTTCAACTCCGATTTCCGGAATGACTGTGGCGACTTTGCTGCTCACGTGCCTGGCGTTCCTGATCGTAGGTTGGACCGCCACGCCTTATTTCGTCACAGCGCTTTCGATTGGAGGAATTGTTTGCATCGCCGCATCTAATGGCGGCACAACCTCGCAGGATTTAAAAACAGGTTTTCTGGTTGGATCGACACCCCGGGCGCAGCAGATCGCGATCCTCTTCGGTTCGCTGGCATCGGCGCTGACACTTGGATACGTGCTCTTGTTTTTGAATGATGCCTACACCGTTTACGTGCCGGTCCCGGCAAACACTGAATTGCGTGCCCCGGCGAATGAGATCGGAAAAACGGCAAAAGTACAGGGATTACAGGCCGCTTCGGATTCGAAAACGTATCATGTCTGGCAACGCATCGATCCAGAGGGCGGTGCTGCTCAACGCTATTTAGTTAACGAGCAAGGCGTTCCTGTTTACCTCGTCGACCCCGGCATCAACGGCACGCACAGAGTTCGTCCAGACGGCTCGTCAGTGCAGAAGTTCGATGCGCCGAAAGCAACTCTGATGTCGTACATCATCAAAGGCATCCTCAGTCACAAGTTGCCATGGGCGCTTGTCCTCCTCGGTGCCATGATTGCGGTCGTGCTTGAGATGAGCGGGATTCCATCGCTTGCATTCGCTGTAGGAGTTTACCTTCCCCTCGCCTCCTCCACCCCAATCTTTATCGGCGGAATGGTTCGCTGGCTGGTGGATCGCTACCTGAAAATGAAAT
>JBARMF010000227.1:0-6187 GCA_049802315.1 Candidatus Udaeobacter sp. | reverse complement strand
CATGGTAGCCCATTACCGTACACACGTGCCCTGGCCCTAGAAATCCCTGCACTCGATTGAGCGGCGATTGGAGAATGGACGCAATCGATGGCGGAACGAGCACGTGTGAAACCAGGATCGAGAAATTCTTGATTTCCTGTTTCTGCGCCTGGAAAACCGACATTGCGTTGGCGGGCGCAGTCGTTTCGAAACCGATTGCAAAGAAAACCACTTTCTTTTCCGGATTTGCGCGCGCAATCTTTAAGCAATCGATCGGCGAATACACCACGCGGATGTCCGCGCCACGTGATTTCAGGATCAATAGATCATCCTTCGAGCCGGGGACGCGAAGCATGTCCCCGAAAGAGCAGAAAATCACGTCCGGTTGCTGCGCGATGGCGTGGGCTTTATCGATCATCTCGAGCGATGTGACGCAAACCGGACAGCCGGGTCCGTGCACGAGCTCGATTTTATCCGGCAACAAACGGTCGATCCCATATTTGACGATGGTGTGTGTTTGTCCGCCGCAGACCTCCATCAAAACCCATGGCCTGGTGGCTATGCGACCAAGTTCGTCGACGATCTTTGCCGCCAGCGCTTCGTCGCGATATTCGTCCAGAAATTTCATGAGGAGTCAGCAGCAGCCCAAGGGTTAACATCGACATCAGGTGTGTCGAGCTCGCCCAGTTGTTTCAGTTCTTCGAGAAGTTTGTAGGTCCGCGCAGCTTCTTCCTCGTTCACTTTGCTCAGGGCGAAACCAACGTGCACCAGGACGTAGTCGCCGGTTTGAACCTCCGGCGTGTATTCAAGACAGACTTGCTTCACAATTCCGCCGAAGTTCGCCTTGCCCATGCGAACGCCATTCGAATCGCTGGCTATCTCGATCAATTTACCTGGAATCGCGAGACACATGGTTTTCGTTCGCCGCAACTGCGTTGGTCACCTTGCTGATCGCGACGCCGTCGCAGAGTAGCACTCTATCACCACAAAGAGGATTGGTCAGCAGATCGAGTGGAACCTTTTTTAACGCTCCCGCTATGCGGACCCTGCCAATCTTCATCCCACCTTCGATAGTAACATCGACAATCTCGCCATAGATCAGGGTCATAAGTCATTTCAACTTCGCTTCGGCTTCGAAGAACTCCGCGTGCGCGCCCACAGCGACAAGGGCGACTCCGCCGATCACATTTCCAATCAAGGTCGGCGCGAGATAAGATGCAACGCAATTCAAAAATGAAAGTTCGCCGGAAGCGACCAGATAGAACGTTTCCACACCGCCCGCGATCACATGCGGCAATTGGGCGAGACCGACCAAGTAGGCGAGAATGATGATGACCCACACGCGCGCCGATTCAGCGAACGGCAGCAACCAGACCATCAGCGCGATGAGCCACCCCGCGACAATTCCTCGCCATACCAGGGTGGCGAAATCAGGTTGGATCGCGGCGCGCCCAATTTTGAGGAATACCATGCGCGCTTCAGGTGGAAAGATGTTCGAATGGTACGCCAGCCAGGCGAAAGCGAACGCCCCGAGCAAATTCATCGAAAGCACGATTGCCCAAAGCCGCGCGACGTTAACTAACATGTCGACCCTTCTCTTGCGCAGCAGCGGTAGGATCACGGTCAAAGTGTTTTTGGTGAAGAGTTGTTGCCGGCCGAGAATGACAATGAGAAAGCCAACGCTATAACCAAAATTTGTTAGAAGCGGCGACCAGCGAGTTTCAGGAAGATACATCTGTAAAAGCCCTTCACCCACCATGGAAAAACCCATCGAAAGTCCGGCCGCCAGCCCCGACAATGCAAGCTCAGCGGTGCCGCGGTTAAGCTCGTGCTCGCCTTCGGCGTAAACCGCTTCGTAAACCACTTCGCCCGGCGGAGAGGTTCGGTCGATGATTTCATCTTCCTGTTTTTCACGAACTTTTTTCCGGTCGACGCCCATGACGATCTATAAGTTGCAGGTCGCGGCGACCGCTTGTCCGAAAGCGATACTGCCGTCATTAGGCGGAAGCCGCTGATGCCAATACGGCCGAAATTTTTCCTCACGCAAACGGCCAACCAAGTGTTCGGTCAGATAACGATTCTGAAAGCAGCCGCCCCCAAGAACGATTGTTTGGCTCCCTATTTTTTTGGCGACGGCAACGGCGGCTTCAACCAAACCATTGTGAAATTTCGCAGAAACGAGGCCGGCACCTGCGCATCCGGCAACATCATCAAGGAGTTCCCGAATCCCTGGTTCCCAATCCACAACAATTGGTGCTGTAGCTGTCACCACAAATGAATACGCATCCGCGACACCGCCCTGCCGTGCGAATTCCAGTTCCATTGCGACTTGTCCTTCAAAACTGGACGTCTGCCGCAGTCCGACTAGCGCCGCTGCAGCATCGAACAATCGACCAACGCTCGAGGTAAGTGGCGCGTTGATCCGTTTTTCCAACATTTGCTGAAGCAGCGATTTCTCTTGTTCGGAGAGATCTGGGAACAACTGTGGAAAATCCCATGCGCCGTCGTCGAAGATCTCGTAAAGCAGTCCCAAGGCGCTGCGACGCGGCTCCTTGATCGCGCGTTCGCCGCCCGGTAACCGAAATTGTCTGAAATGCGCGGCGCGTTCGAAGGATCCATCTCCTTTGACGAGTAAGAATTCGCCGCCCCAGATGGTTCCGTCCAAGCCGTACCCGGTGCCGTCCCATGCCACGCCAAGCGCCGGCGGTTCGATCTCATTTTCTGCCATGCATGCGACGACGTGTGCCAAATGGTGTTGGATGGGCTTGTTAGGCAATCCAAGCTGGGTCGCGAATTTCGTTGAAAGATAATCCGGATGCATGTCACAGGCGACGATATCGATCCTGGCATCGTAAAGGCGCGGCAGATCCTGCGCTGAATGTTGAAACGCGGAGTACGCTTGTTTCGTTTCCAGATCGCCGATGTGCTGGCTGATGAAAACGTTGTTATCGATTTTTAGTGCGACCGTGTTTTTCAAATGCGCGCCGACGGCAAGAACATTTTTCGATTCGCGGTCCTCGATTTTGGATCTAACCGCGATGGGAAGCGGCGCGTAGCCGCGAGCGCGACGCAGGACCATTTCACGATCGCAAATGACGCGCACAATCGAATCATCCACGTGACGTACGATCGGGCGATCGTGGACAAGAAATAGATCCGCGAGGCCGTGCAATCTTTGCAACGCTTCGTGTTCGTCGATGCAGATTGGTTCGTCGGTCAGGTTGCCGCTCGTCGCGACGATCGGGAAACCAAGTTCGCGCATCAGCAAATGATGCAATGGTGAATACGGCAGCATCACTCCAAGGTTCGGATTTCGCGGCGCGACGGCGTCCGCCAATTGGTGGAGATCCCGCAGTTGCGGGAGGCCGACCGTTCGGCGCGCTCGGCGAGCGCGCCCTACCAGTACAATCGGTGACTCTGGCGCGAGCAGTAACCTTTCCTCGAGTTCCGCGACTTCACAATCGGCACAAACGGCGTCGAGCGAGGGGTACATGAGCGCGAACGGTTTCTCTTCGCGATGTTTCCGTTCACGCAGCCGAACGACCGCCGCTCGGTTGCGCGCATCGACGATTAGTTGAAAACCACCGATGCCTTTAAGCGCCACAATTTTGCCGGAGCGAATCGCGTCGGCCGCTTTTCGCAAAGCGTCGTCCTTCTCCGAAACCGCGCCGCCGTTTTCGTCCCACAATTGCAATTGAGGACCACACCGGGGACACGCGTTCGGCTGCGCGTGAAAACGGCGGTCGAGCGGATCGTGATATTCACGCTCGCAATCCGGACACATCATGAACTTTTTCATCGACGTGTTTGCCCGGTCGTACGGCAGCGCTTCTATGATTGAAAATCGCGGGCCGCAATTTGTGCAGTTGGTAAATGGATAGCGAAAACGGCGGTTCGTTGAATCGAAAATCTCGCGGAAGCAATCAACACACGTGGCGATATCGGGGAGAATCAACGCGGACTTATCTCCAGCAGTCTCGCTTTCCCTGATCTCGAATCCGCTGTAACCGATTGCGCCAAGAAACGATGATTCAAGACTTTGAATGATCGCCCGTGGCGGTTTTTCATTTCTGAGCCGAATCGAAAAGGCATCGAGCGCAGTGCGCGGACCTTCCAGTTCTGCGAACACGCCCTGGGAGGAATTCGAAACCCAGCCTTTGAGCTTCAGCTCGGATGCGAGTCGATAAACGAATGGGCGAAAACCAACGCCCTGGACGGCGCCGCGCACGATTACCTTCAGGCGCTCGCGATTCATGGCGAGCCGGTTCGGCTAACGAAACAAGCCCTCAACAAAACCGATTTGATAGAAGAGGAACAAACCGAAAATCAAACTGAGCATCCCGGCGGCAGCGCCCACGTAACGATTAAAAAGGCGAAATCGATTTGCTGAATACGTGATCGGAGCAGCGATGGCCGCGGTAATCAGCACCATTCCCGCTATCGTGCCGACGCCAAAGATTAAAAGATACAACAGGGCCCAGATTGGATCGCGAATAACGGGCAACACGAGTAACGCAACTGCAGCGGAGCCAGCCAGACCGTGGACGACGCCCACGATAACCGGCCTGAGAATACGATAGAAATGCGACCGACCGAAGCGTCGATCTAAACGGGCGGTCGGCACTTCGCCTTCAGTGTGCCCGTGACTTTCCGGATTATGCCCGTGCGGATGGCGGTGAATGAAATCTCCGTGCCGATGGGTATGCTCGTGAACATGCTCGTCTGGCGAAACCGAATCCACGCTGCGCCTAAACGCGCGCAAATTCAGCCACCCAAGTAAAATCAGCATCAGCGCTACGCAAAATTCCAGTCCCATTCCAAGGCGTTCCGGAATTACAACACCGAACAAAATGATCGCTCCGCCCACCACGAGCAGGGTGATACTGTGTCCGATTCCCCAGAAAATTCCGGTCATGGCCGCAGTGCCGATTTGACGTTGCCTGCTGACAATAGTCGTTACCGCAACAACATGATCGGAATCGGTGGCGTGCCGCATGCCGAGAAAAAAACCGAGAAATAGAATGGAAAGCAGTGTCATGATGGCACCGGTTGGATCTGGCTAAACTTCACCGACTTGATGGCACATTCTTTGCCCTGTGTTTCCTCGACAGTCTTGCTGCACGAGGGGCATTGAAAGGTCACCACGGGTGCGCCTGCCAGAATATCGTCCCAGTATTTCGGCCGCCCGTGATAGGAGCAATGCGGGCATTCCACAAACGCTTCGATCTTGTCGATTTTTAAACTCGATCCTTCAAGCGGCGTTTCTGTGGTGATCGATTCATAACAAAAGCGCAACTGATCGTGCTCGATGTGGCTGAGCTCGCCGATCTCCAGCCGGACTTCGAAAATTCTCTTGTCTGGATTTTCGCGAACGAATTCCGAAAGTTTCTCGACCAGGTTCGCGGCGATCGAGAACTCGTGCATGGACTCTAAACCGCGAGTAAAGCGGCGGCGACTTCCTCAATTCCTTCCCCGGTTTTGCAACTGGTCGGAATCACTTTGATATCGGGCTTCAGTTTGTGAACGTCGCTCGCCAGATCTTCAACGCTCACGTCCATCGCCTTCGCCATGTCGATTTTGTTAATCACGACAAGCTGTGCGCCAAGAAACATGTGCGGGTGTTTGCGTACCATCCAAGGTCCCTCGGTAACGCTTACAACTACCACGCGCGCCTTCGACCCCAGCGGAAACTCGGCTGGGCAGATCAGGTTCCCAATGTTTTCGATGAAAAGAATCTTCACCTTGTCGATGTCAATCTTGCGCAGGCCTTTGCCGACAAGGTTGGCATCAAGATGGCAGCCGTTGATGGTTGCGATTTGAACGACCGGCACATTTTGTTTTGCGATTGCGTCGGCGTCGTTGCTGGTCGTCGCGTCGCCGTTGAAAACGGCAACACCCATTTTACCCTTCAACTTTTCAACCAGCTTCGCGATCAGTGTGGTCTTGCCGGATCCAATCGCACCCATGAAATCGATCGCTGTTGTTCCATGTCGGTCCAACAGAGCGCGATTCTCCTTTGCAAGTTTTTCATTCGCTTCGAGCAAACTGTGCTCGAGCTCGATGTCGTAGATCTCATCCGGCGACGCTTCGATCGTCGCCCGTATTCCGCCTTCGTTAGCCATGAATCAGTGAGCCAATCCGGCGAGACCCGTCGGCGTGTGCATTTTCTTCAGCACCTTGCCGTCGCCGAGATACATGTGAACACCGC
>JBARMF010000226.1:0-3973 GCA_049802315.1 Candidatus Udaeobacter sp. | reverse complement strand
CCCAAGCATCGCTCATAAGATTCACGCGATCTTCAACGGCCAACTTCGGGAGAGCCTTAAGCAACAATTCCCATGACCGGTCATTATATTCGACGCGATAATTTCCAGCGCCGTTGAGGTTCAATTTGAGTGCGTGATCTGCGGGAATGTTTTCCAGAGTCGCCGTTTTATCGGTCATCAACAAAGTCGCCGGTGCTTCGCCAACCACGGAATAGGTCAGCGGGATTTGCCAAAGGAGTGGCGGGGCGTTCTTGAAATTCACGGTGAAGCGCTCCTGAGTAAGCCCGAGCTTGCCGTCGGCCTCTCGCTTAACGGTCAGGACAGGAAATCCGGGCTGCTCCGTCCAACCGGCCGCAATTTCACCTACTGATTTGTTCGAAGCTTCCGAAAGCGCGTTCCACAAATCCGCAGTGGTTGTGTTCGAATATTTATGCGCGGCGATGTACCGCCGTATTCCATCGCGGAAAACGTCCTCGCCGAGAAAACTCTCCAGCATTCGCAGGAACGACTGGCCTTTCTTGTAAGTGATATCGTCGAACGCGCTGTTGGCTTCGGCTTCTGTTGCGATACGTTGCTGAATCGGATGGGTAGTCGAGCGCGCGTCCCCCTCCATGGCCGCTTCCTTCGAGATTCCGATACGCCGCGTAGGATCTCGCGGTAATACGCGGGCGAGCCAGACTTCCCATTGCGGATTGAAATGCGCGGTGCATTTGCTGCCCATCCAGGAAGCGAACCCTTCATTGAGCCAGAGATTGTCCCACCACGCCATGGTCACAAGGTCCCCGAACCACATGTGCGCCATCTCGTGGGCCAACACTTCATAAATATTTTGCTTCGTCTCGCCAGAGGAACTTTTCGGATCGAACAGAAGCCTCGATTCGTAATAGGTGATGCCGCCCCAGTTCTCCATCGCACCACCGAAGCCGCCAGGAACAGCAATTTGATCCAGCTTCGGCAACGGATACGGCACGCCGAAATAATCGTTGTAGTACTTCAAAATCTCCTCTGAGGCCTCGAGCGCGTAGCGACCCAGTTCTGCTTTGCCTCTTGTCGCGATTACGCGGATCTGCGTCGGGCCGACTTGCGACTCGATAACATCGAGTTCGCCAGCCACGAATACATTCAGGTAACTGGACATCGGGGGAGTTGGCGCAAAGCGCACTTCTTTCGTCGGCTTTCGCGGTGGTTGGGCGCGACCGCCGGGCGCGCCGCTTGAGGCGTCTAATCTCGGAGGGCCTCCCGCAGCCGCGGGATCCCTACCATTCAGCAGAGTTTCGCTCTCGATCGGCATGTTCGAGACGGCGAGCCAGTTCTCAGGCACCACAGCGGTTAATTGAAAACGCGCGCGAAAAGCCGGTTCATCCCAGCAGGGAAAGAATCGACGCGCATCAGTCGCTTCGAATTGCGTCCCGAGCATAACTTTGCGGGCACCGCTGCCCTGTTCCTGATAACGCATGTAGAAAAGCCCCTGCCCTTGCTGATTGATCTTGCCCGTGAAACGTAGCGCGAGCGTGTGATCGCCGGCCGCGAGAGCTGACGGCAACGCAAGCGTCACGAGTTCTTTTTCATTGTCGGTACTAATCGCCGAGATCGGCAATTCTTTGCCATCGACAGAGGCCGCTTCGATCTTGAGTTCGAGCCCGTTCAACACAAGTTGGTGGACCGGACTCCGCACGTTCAGCTTCACGCTTTCACTTCCTGCGAAAGTGAAATTGTCGAGGTTCGGAACGATTCGGATTGCGTACTCGGTCGGGACTACTTCTTTTGGAAGTTTTCCGGGCGTCTCGTTAAAGTTAAACGGTTTTTCCACAGCGGCGACTAACGAGCTTATCAAAAACAAAACCAGAAATGCGAGAAGTAGAACGCGCATGGCGAGCTCAAGTTTCAGTCATTCCGAGCGAAGTCGAGGAATCCCGCGAAGTTACCGCAACGGTCGCGCAATGGGATGTCTCGACTTCGCTCGATATGACACGTTGTTGCAGAGCAAGCGCTTCGCTTGTCGACCGTGCTACTGAACAACCAGCACCAGCAGCAATTGTCCCCCACCCACCTGCGGGCCTTTGACCAACAGCGGGCTGCGCTTGCTCAGCTTCGCTTCAGTCTCGAGCAAAAGCTCCTTTTCCTTGTAAAGCTTCAGATTCAAAACATAGCCGCCTTCGGTTTCACCGCGCGCGTCTACGTGCAGTCCGAAAAATTTGCTCGTCGCCAGCCAATCTTCCTGACCGGTCTTAAGGATCTTTTGCGATTGACCGATCACTTTAAACTGGTTGTAGCCGAAAAACTTTTTCAGCAATCGTTCAATCCGAGTCAATTCCGGCGGAACCGGCTGCGGTGCCGTAACGTTCTCTGCGATGACCAGCCCACTCCAAACTGTCTCCGCTGCTTGCAACGCAGGCGCTATGGTCGTCGTCAGGAGAAGAACAGAGATTACGACCGCCAGCGACCGATGCATGAGTGACTATTTCGCAGCGTAATCCGCCGGCAAACTTTGGAGTCCTTCTGTCCAAAGGACTGTTACTCGGTCTTGTTTCACCTCGAAGATCGAGACCGTGCCATTCGGACTAACGACAGGATCGACCCGGGCATTGAGAATCTGCGTCAGATATTGCGATTCCTCTGCCGGTCTTTCCTGATGCATGACGAAGACGGTGCAAATTAAGAAGACAGCTAGCGACGCCGCTCCCGTCCACAACAGGCGCGGAATGGTCCACCAACTAGAGGTTGAACTTCGGCGAGCGCGCTCCGGGTGTTGCGCGCCACTTTCCTGAACGACCCTTTCGCGAAGCTGATGACTGAAGAATTCTTCGTTCTTCAGTGGATGCGTACTCAACTCGCGCTTCAACAGCTCACCGAGCTTTTTCGCCTCGGCTTTTTCGGCTTGAGCCGCAGTTCTGTCAGGCAGCGACGCCTCGAATTCCGATAACTCGCGCCCGCTGAGCTGGTCGTCCAGCCATGCTGTCCATTTTTCCTCAAACGTTTTCATAAACGTCTCTCAATAAGCTTTGCAATTTCTTCCGCGCATAAAATAGCCGGGACATCACGGTGCCGATCGAACACCCCAACGCTTCTGCGATTTCGTGATATTGCATATCGTCGATTTCCTTCATCAATATCACGGCACGGTGTTCCGGCGAGAGCTGACCAATTGCGTTTTCGATCCGGGCGCGGATCTCGTCGCGTTCCATGGCCTGATGGGGCAACGGTTCCGTTTTCGGAACAGTTTTGGATGCCGGATCAATCTCTCTCAGTTGAATTGCATCATCGAACTCGGCATCGCCGCCTTTGATCTTTTTTTTGCGCAACCAATCGATCGTAACGTTCATGACGATGCGATATATCCAGGTGTAAAAGGACGACTGACCGCGAAAGCGTCCAATCGACTTCCATGCTTTTAGGAAACTGTCCTGAGCCAGATCCCATGCGTCCTGTTCGCTATGGACCATGTTGTAAATCATGCCGAATACTCGTGTTCGGTAACGAGTTACCAGCTCGTCGAATGCTTCGGTATCACCGGCTTGACATCGTCTTACCAAGTCCAATTCCGATACATCGGACTGCGCCAGAGTCGCTTCCGTTTGCATGATTGGACGGAGCGCGCCCTTATTTCATTCAACGCTGGAAACTATCCGGGCCGAAACGGCGGCGCCACTCAGCGCGATATTCACCCATAAGGCTTACGATGCCGTCGCGGACTTCAAAGAGCCGTTGCTGCAGCACCAGGTAATCCGACCGGCTGATCAGTCCGGCAGCCTTTCGCATTTGCGCTGCCGCGTTCATCGAGGTCGTGATCGCCTTCAAGGCCCGTTTCAAATATGCAATGGTCATTCCTATTTCGTCGAGATGATCGCCGCTCAACGCTGCTGCTAGCTTCGCGCTGGCAAGAGCTGCGTGAGTAGCCAGCTTAACGGCTGCGGGCTCGTTCTGGAGTGTAGGGTTTTGATCGAACAATTGATCGATCCAGAGCGTGAGATCG
>JBARMF010000225.1:0-4178 GCA_049802315.1 Candidatus Udaeobacter sp. | reverse complement strand
GCGAGGAACACGGGAACAAGCACGCGGCCAACAACCAGGGAAACGCACACGCAGGAGAGAATGTTCAGGGCAACAATCACAACATTGAGGGAAACCAGGCGGGGACCCACAACAAAGGAGTGCAACACGAAGGAGCGACTCATGGGCAGCAGGTGATGAATCATCAGCAGCAAATAAATGCTCAGCATCATCAACAGCAGATGGCCGTTCAGCATCACCAGCAGCAAATGGGTGCACTGCACCATCAACAGCAAATGGGCGGGCAATATCACCAGCAGCAAATGGCCGCCCAGCACCATGCACAAATGCAAGGTGGAGGTAACCGCCCTCCGCCCAAGGGACAACCGCAAGGCAAGAAAAAGCCAGACAAACCCTGACGAGAAAATTAAGAAGGCAGAAGGAAAAATGGAGCGAGCGGGACGAGCGACATAGAAGGTAAAGCTGCGAGGGGTAGCAGCGAATCGTCTTTAAGGGTAACGCGGGACACCAACGAAAACGGGGAGGCGAAATGATCAAAGGAAGTCAATTAGTCGGACGTGCCGTCATTGACATGGAAGCAGCTGAGCGACTCGGGAAGATCAAGGAAATCATCGTCCAACGTGACGGCGAGCGCGTGGCTGGTTTTGTCGTTGTGCATGGCGAAACGCTCGTCGGAACCGCGGGAAAGCGGCGGATGATTCCCGCTTCCGCCGTGCATTCGATCGGGCCTGATGCAATGACTGTGCGCGGATCTGCGATGCAAGAACTAGTTGAACTCGACAACCTGCCACGCGTGTCCGACATCATCGGTCACAAGATGGTCACGCAAAGCGGACGCCTGCTCGGCGTAATCGATGACGTGCTCATTAATCGCGGAGATGGAACAATTGTCGGCTTCGTCGTCGGCGAAGGAGTCCGCAGCAAGTTGGAGAACATCTTCAATCCGCAACGTTCCCGAGTTCGCGGCTACGTACGCGCCGAAGCCGATCTCCACGTGGGCAAGGACCTGATCATCGTACCAGATGACGCGCTGATCGAAGGAGAGCCGGCCGCGCACGAAGGCGATGAGAAACCGCCGATAGCGAAGACAAACGAAGCCGACTCGCGTAGATGGGAAGAGCGCGCTTCGGCGGAATCAACAAGACCCAGCATTTGGACGCGGCGAACAGACACGCCAGCACAGACTCGACCGGAAACACCTATAGAGCCTCGTCTTAAAACTGAAACTGCACGTCCGGTTGAGAGTTACCGCCCCGCCGACGAAGCAAAAGTTGAAACTTCACAGCCGAATCGCGAAGACGAAGCCGTCACGACCGCGCCGAAAGACGATTCCCGTCCCTGATCACTTTGTTGCTGTTGTAGAGTCCGCTGTCTCAGCGGAAACATTGTAAGGCGTCTCTGCGAGACGCCAGGCGTTTGGCACAGCGGAGCGGCGGGGACGCCAGCGACACAGACGGGAAGCCCGACAGGGCGAGCTTCGCGGGCGCGAGCGAGTCAAACGCCTCCACAACAATCCCTGTGTTCCTGCTTTCCTGAGAGATAACCTTTCCTAGACAGAAGCCGGCAGCGATTTTCCGACGCGCCGCAAATCATCGAGCAGGATCTCCATGTCGCGCAGAGTTGTCCGATAATTCAACACACAACCGCGCAACGCGAAGCGACCACCGAGCATGGTATTCGAGAGATAGGAGCTGCCGTCTCGCTGCAGAGCAACCAGCAGCCGTTCATTGAACGCGTCGATTTCTTCGATCGGTTGATTCTTGAGCTGCGCCGGCACGTGACGAAAACAAAAAATCGATAGCTCGATCGGCGCGACCATCTCGAAATCATCGCTGGTTCGCACCATCGAGTCCAAATGGCGCGCACACGCAAGATTGTTTTCGATCGCCTCGCTTAAGCGGTCGAGGCCTACGCCCTTTAACAGCATCCACACTTTAAGAGCGCGGAAACGGCGAGACAGTTCCGGCCCGTAGTCCCAACATACAAACGCTTCGTCTGCTTCCTCACCAAACATCCGCGTGTACTCCGCCTCATGAGCAAAAGTGTCCCGTGCAATCTCAGGGTTGCGGTAAATCACGCAGCCAACATCCACCGGCAGATAAAGCCATTTATGAGGATCCAGAGCGATGGAATCCGCCTGCTCCATGCCTGCGAATAATTTTCGAACCGATGGGGCGAGAATGGCGAAGGCACCATAACTTCCATCCACGTGCATCCAAAGCTGGAACCGGTTCGCAACGTCTCGAATCTCGCGTAAGGGATCGACTGCGCCGGTATCCACAGTTCCGGCATTCCCAACGACGCAGCATGGAACGTAGCCGGCCTGCAGATCAGCAGTGATTTTTGCAACAAGATCGTCCACGCGCATTCTGAAACGTTCGTCGACTGCGACGTGCCGCAGGTTCTCCCGGCCAATTCCCAGAAGCGCCGCTGCCTTGGTGATCGAGAAATGCGTCGCGCTCGATGCATACACGCGCAAGCGGCCTAACGAGTCGTATTTGGTCTGCCGCGCCGCGGCCAGAGCCGCGAGATTCGCCATCGATCCGCCGCTGACAAAAAGGCCGCCGGCTTTAGGATTGAATCCCAAAATTTGACGGATCCAATCGATCGTCAGGCGCTCGAGTTCCACCGGCGCCGGCGCCGAACGCCAGATGGTGAGATTGGCGTTCAAGGTCGAAGCAAGCAAATCTGCGAACGCACCTATTGGTGTGCCGGGCGATTGCACGTAGCCAAACATCCGGGGGTGGGCGTTCTGCCGGCTGAAAGGAACGATCGTGTCCCGAAAAACTTTCAGCAGCGAATCAAAATCTGTGCCCTTGATTGGGAACTCCGAGTCGAGCCCGCTCCGAATCTCGCGTGAAGAAATCTGCCGATACACCGGGCGATCGCGAAGCCCGCCGAGATATTCGGTCATGAACTCGATGACCGAATCGCCCCATTTACATATTTCGTCAGCAGACGGCTCAAGCATGTTTACGTATTACACGCTTAAAGAATATCGCGTGCAAATCGGCGCATCGCCGCATGGTAGGGCGCGACCGCCGGGCGCGCCGAGTTCACCAGCAAATTTGAGAGATAAGGGAGCAGTCGCCGCGGCGACTTGTTTTAAGCGGCCCGCCGAAACTTTAGTCCGCCGCATTACGATCGCGCAGCTCACTCAACCCTCGTCGCCCGTCACTATCCATTCACTTCCAAGCCTCCTCGCTCTTCTCTTCGTAATGTTTGAACGCCGTGTCGAGACCGCTGATCACTTCCGCCGCGGTTTCGAAGAGCGCCTGCGCTTTGGGTTCGCCGATTTTGTTAATGTCGTCGCGCAGATGTTCGATTAGTTCCCGAAATTCCTTCCGAACATTCGCGGTATGCGCGCGCGGATCTTTTGATGCAATCGTTTCCATATAATGCGTTCGCCGATGGAATCATGCGCAGACGCATCAGATCCGAGAATCCTTCTTACTTTTTCCTTCTTCTTTCTTACCGTTATCAGTAGTGCCGATTATTGTTTTTGCGCTGCTGCTTTTTGTTCTCCTCGCCTTTGCCGGCGTGGTTCTCCTTTCCCTTGCTTTGCGTTACCGCGCTGGAACTGCTCGACGACAAGCGCGGCGCTGGGTCGCCAGCCTGAATATGTGGATGACCAGCTTCTCGGCTGTTTTCTTTCTCTCGTTCACGCTTCTGCTCTCCTTCTGGGTCGACTCAGCGTTTCGGTTTGCGCTGATTGGTATGGGTTGTGGAGGCATTCTCGGTTTGGTTGGTCTAGCGATGACGCGTTGGGAAAGCCAACCGGAAGGACTTTTCTACACCCCTAGCCGCTGGCTCGCGCTTTTCATCACATTGGCGATCGCCGCACGTTTCGTCTACGGCTGGTGGCGCGCCACGCACTCCGGCAGCAATGTTACCGGCGATCAGCATTGGCTGATCACCGCCTCCGGGACGCAGCTTTCCCTGGCAGTCGCTGCCGGGTTGATTGGCTATTATCTGGGGTACTCCATTGGAGTGCGTCTGCGACTCACGCGACACGAGCAACGGCAACTCGATTAAAATGAATTAGGAAAGCAGGAACGCAGGAAATTCGTGTTTATCCAGAGATAAGATTCTATCTGGAAACCAGGAGACCAGGAATGGATAAAAAAGCACGTCGCCGACTCGCCCTGGCGAGAACCAAGAACTGGGAGAAAATATTTCCCTCGCTTCCTGATTAATTC
>JBARMF010000224.1:0-4788 GCA_049802315.1 Candidatus Udaeobacter sp. | reverse complement strand
TGCTTGGCGAGCGAGCGTACGTAGTCCGTCGTCGCCGCTTTCGTTTGCGCATAATCGTAAATATCCGGCGACGGATCGGTCGCTTGCTCGGATGTCGTCGCGATGATGACTGAACCGGGGACCATGTGTGGAAGCGCAGCTTTGATAATCCAGAATGGCGCGTAAATGTTCGTCTTGATCGTGGAGTCGAAATCTTCGGACGAAATATCAAGGATCGATTGACGCGCTTGCTGTCGGGCGGCGTTGCAGACCAGAATATCGAGACCGCCGAGTTGCTCGACTGCATCGGCGACGAGTTTGTTGCAAAAGCTTTCCTCGCGCAGATCGCCAGGGATCGCCACAGCTTTGCAGCCAGCCTCCTTAAGCAGTGGGATAACTTCGTCCGCATCCGGTTGCTCGCTGGGAAAATAATTGATTGCGACATCGGCGCCTTCACGCGCGAATGCGATGGCGGCGGCACGCCCTATTCCCGAATCGCCGCCGGTCACCAACGCTTTGCGACCCGCCAGTCGTCCGCTGCCCTTATAACTTTTCTCCCCGTGATCCGGGCGCGGGTCCATTTTGCTCGCAAGGCCTGGCCACGGTTGCGACTGCTCTTTGAATGGCGGTTTCGGGTATTTGTCTCTCGGATCTTCCAATTTCTGAGTTGTCATAGGTTCCTGTCTTTCTTGCGCGGCGAATGCGGTCGAACTTCCAAGCAGAGGGGCGCCAAGTTGGCTGATCATTTTGCGGCGCGTAATTCCACCTTGTTCCTCCATGAATTCCCTTCCTCATTCCGCGATGCACGCGGCGTGCCTGGATGTATATCGTTGCTGGCGTCTGACACAGACGCCCTACAGTTACCGGCGAGCCAATGAGTCAGTCAGTCAGCGCGTGACGGCGTTCATAGCCGCGCAATCCTGACATTTTTTCAAGTCGAGTTTACCTGAAGCAAGGACCGGGATTGTCTCAACGCGCTGGAGGTGTTTTGGAATCCACAAGTTTGGCACACCGGCTTCCTGTAATTTTTTGCGCAATGCGGCGATGTCCATGTCTACAGCGCTAAGCAGCACGAGCGCTTCGCCCTTGGCCTCGTCCTGCACGCCTACAACGGCGATGGGACGTTCGTCTCTTCCGGCTAGTCCCATCAGATCGATTATTTTGTGTTCAATCGCTTCGTGCGGCACCATTTCGCCGCCAATCTTCGAAAATCGCGAGAGCCGTCCTTCGATATAAAGAAATCCGTCCTCGTCGAACCGGCCGATGTCCCCGGTTTTCAACCAGCCGTCATGCAAAACTTCTGCGGTTCGCTGCGGGTCGTGCAGATAGCCTTCGAAAATGTTGACGCCACGCAGCCAAAGCATTCCGCTGTCGTACAACGAAAGTTTCTGATCAGTTTCCGGTTCACGGATTTCGGCGGCGATGCCCGGCGCCAATCTCCCAACAGACCCCACACGGCTCGACGGCTGCACGTGCTCGCCTGGTTTGGGCGGCTCGGGATCAGGCAAATTAACGCTCACCACCGGCGCAGTCTCGGTAAGACCGTAGCCTTCGAAGACCTTCTTGTGGAAACGTTCCTCAAAATGGCTCGCAAGTTCGAGCGGCAATTTTTCGGCGCCAGTAATGATGAGGCGCAAGCTACTGAGCTGCTCGGGTTCGGCTTTGCGCAAATAGAGACGCAGAAAGGTGGGCGTCAGCAGCAGGAACGTCAGTTTGTATCGATCGATCAGCGCCGCGCATTTCGCCGCGTCCAACGGGTTCGGATATGTAACGATGCGCACACCTTCGATGAGCGGATACCAAAGCGTGACCGTCGATCCAAACGTGTGAAAAAAGGGCAGCGACGCGAGAATCGCGTCCGTTTTCTTGGCGTCGAGCAATTCCCGGAATTGCGCGACATTTCCCATGACGTTGCGGTGGCTCATCACCGCGCCTTTGGGTTCGCCAGTGGTTCCGCTTGTAAAAAGTAATACTGCTTCGGCGTGCCCGCCCTTTTTCGGGACGTTCAGTAACCGCAAAAGCAAACGCGCGGGCAGGATCGTCGATAGGACCCACCACAAAACAATTTGGGGCTTCATGCGCGGGAGTACCTCATCCAACTTCAAGACGCGTTCCGGCCATGGAAAATCTTTCACGCGTTCGATGAACGGCGTCGCTGAGATTACGATCCGGAGGCTGGCCCGCCTGCAGCAGGATTCATTAGCTGCACGCCCTATCGTGAAATTTAGGTCCACAGGAATCTTGTTCGCCAGCATCACTGCCAAATTGGCAACCATCGATCCTTTGCTCGCAGGCAAAACGATCGCGATTCGTTCGTCAGGAAATTCCTTTCGCAAATAGCGACTGAACGCTGCCGCCGCGCCGAGCAATTTTCCGCGGCTCAGTTGCGTGTGATCGATTCCATCAATGACTGCTGTCGCGAAAGGTCTGCGCTTCAACCCGCGAACGCAATCTTCGGCAAGATGCCGATCCAATGATGGCCTGCGGCTGAAACAGAATTCGCCCAGCTTGAGCAACTCCTCGCGCACGGTTGCAACGTCGGCTGCTTTTGGCTCGAGTGGTTCTCCAAAGGCGACGGTAACAGGATACCGGATTCGCTTTGGGAATTTCCTGAAAAATTTTCCGCCCTGGAATGAAAAGATCGATCCCCAGAGTTGATCAAGCCAGACCGGAACGACATGGGCGTTCGCGTGCCGCGCAATAACTTCATAACCGCGCTGCAAACGCAACAACGTCCCCCTTCGCTCCAACTCGCCTTCCGGGAACACACACACAATTTCGCCTTCGGCGATTTTTTCTGCAGCGGTGCGAACTGCAGCATGCGACTGGCGCCTGCTGATGGGGATGCAACCAATCGCGCGCAGAATCGGATGCAACATCCGTTTGTGATAATATTCCTGGTCGATGACGTAACGGATCGGCCGTGGGCAGGCGAGCTGCAGGACGAGCGCATCCACCCAGCTGATGTGATTCGGTACGAGAAGAAAGCCGCCGGCTGGAAGGTTTTCCAGACCGAGTGCGGTGACCCGATAAAAGCAGCGCACCAGCGGTCGTCCAAAAAAATAGAGCGCGCGTTCAGCGACGGACATTTTGGAAGTCTTCGTATGTGTCATTCTGAGCGAAGCGAAGAATCTCTGGACATTTCTGCACCGGTCCTGACGGAAACAAATCACGGATGTTTCGCTTCGCTCAACATGACAGCGCCGTTTAAGAGCTGAGTTCTCTTCATGGTTTATGATTTACAATCGGCGCGAGGCAAACTGCAATCGGCAATTGTTGATGCAAGCTGGAGCGATAAAGCCGCTGAGCGGCGCGCGAAGCGCACTCTTTCTGCTTCTGGCGATCAATCTTTTCAATTATATCGACCGGCAAGTTCTAGCCGCGCTCGAACCTGATATTCGCGCCACTTTTTTCGCAGCTGACGACGTTCACGCCATGACCAAGACCGGTCTGCTCGGTGACGCCTTTTTCGTGACTTACATGATCAGTGCGCCGATTCTGGGTTTGCTCGCGGATCGGATGTCGCGGTGGATCATCGTTGGCTCTGCAGTGATCTTGTGGAGTCTAGCGAGCGGCGGCTCGGGTTTGGCGGCGACATTCGCTATTCTGTTTGCCACCCGGATTTTCGTTGGCATTGGCGAAGGCGGCTACGGCCCCGCTGCCCCGACCATCTTAGCTGATCTGTTCCCAATCCAGACACGCGGCCGGGTCATGGCTGTTTTTTACGCGGCGATCCCCGTTGGCAGCGCACTTGGCTACGTAATCGGTGGACTAGTCGGTGCTCACCTGGGTTGGCGCTGGGCATTTTATCTCGTTATTCCGCCGGGTTTGTTGCTTGGTCTCTTGTGTTTCTGGCAACGCGATCCTCGCGTTTCTGCGGATCATCTGGCACAGAAATCACCGCGCCGCAGCATCCGCGGCTATTTGAACCTGTTCCGCACACGTTCTTATCTCATCAACTGCATCGCGATGACATTGATGACTTTTGTGACGGGCGGTTTGGGTTTCTGGGTGCCGGCATATTTGCGTTATCGCGATCAAAGTCCCGCCGTCGGTATGACGATCTTTGGCCTTATTACAGTCGTAGCCGGCCTGGTGTCGACGCTGTTGGGAGGTGTTGTTGCCGACAGATTACGCCCACGTTTTCCTGGTTCCTACTTTTGGGTTTCAGGAATCGGAATGCTGATTGCGTGCCCGTTTTTTCTTGCAACTCTTTACACTCCCTTCCCAGCGGCGTGGGTCCCGATGTTCTTCGCAATCTTTTTCTTGTTTCTCAACACAGGTCCTTCAAATACGGCTCTTGCCAATGTTTCATTGCCAGCCGTGCGCGCTACGGCATTTGCCGTCAGCATTCTCGTCGTCCACGCGCTGGGCGATGTGCAGGCATTCTGGCTGCTGGGCTACATTGGCGGACACGCGAACATGCATGTGGCATTTCTATTCGTGTCCGGAATCATTTTTCTCTCCGGAGTAGTTTGGCTCACCGGTGTGAAATACCTTGCAGCGGACACAGCTGCGGTAGAAACAGCCGGAACCACCTGAACATCCATCCAGTCTTGAAAGTGCTTATGTCTATCTGGCGTTATTTACCGATTCTCTTGCTAATTTGCCTGACAACCGGCTCTCGCGCCGAAGGCGTTCCCGACGATTGCACACAACTTATGCTGGGAATCGCGCCGACGTGGAATTCGATGCGCGGCGAATTGCGGTTGTTCGAGCGCCCGCGCAGCGGTGACTGGAAGGTTGTTGCCGGACCGTTTCCCGTGTTGTTCGGCAAGAATGGTCTCGCGTGGGGAACAGGAATCTCGG